>JABMQX010000304.1 GCA_013203085.1 bacterium
CCAGTAACCACCTTGAGTCTTTTTCCGATCTGGAGCCTCAGCGGATTCACCCCGTTGCTTTCCTCCAGAAGGGCTGCTGTCGTGCCGAACTTCTTTCCGATCCCATCGAGTGTATCACCCTGTTGAACAACATAGTACTCACTCGCCGGAACCTCGGTGATGGCAGGGGAAAACAGAAGCTTCATGTTGAGTTTGAACGTCGCTTTCCTCAGTTGCGGGTAATCCTTTTTCTCGTCCCGCAGCTTCTCCAGAATCTGTTTTGCCCCGGGAAGATTATCCCTATCCAACATCAGGTTTGCGATCTCGATCTTCGCCAAGTCCGCGAAACGCGACCCGGGGGCAACGTCTGCTGCTTTCTTGTAGTACTTTTCAGCCGCTTGCTTCTCCTCTGGGGCCCCACCCGCGGATTGCAGTGTCCCCAGGCAGTAGAAAGCCTCCGCGTGTTCGTCTGGCAGCGACGGGTTTTCGGCGACCTTGCCCCAAAATTCGGCAGCTTTGTCGCGTTCATTCTCCGCGCTATAGCACCTGGCGATGAAAAGAAGCGCCCGGTTCTTCACGTCGCCCTTCGGCGCCTTCTTGTAGCATTCGTCCAATTTCGCCCTGGCGTCTTCGTACTGCCCTTTCTCAAACAGCTCAATCCCTGCGGATAGAACGCTCCTCAGGGACCTTTTGGTGGAGGAATCCGTCAGGAATTTTGCCAAGTAGAGAGAAGCTGTTCCTATGACCAAAATACCGACCACCAGCGCGATGATTCTTGGTTTCGTCGCTTTCACTGTTCGTCCTGGGCCTCCGGAAAAAGTGTTCCGCGGTCACGAGCTGAGTCTGACCGCAACTGGACTCCCTCAAGGTCCCGAATAATCAAGCCCACATCGGGATAGCGGTGGGCAGGGTTTGTCTGTACGCAGGTCATCACGATCTCCTCAAGCTCTCGGGGCACGGATGGGTTGAATCGGCAAATAGGTTTGGGGCGCACTCGCTCGTTGACATGCTTGGAGAGCACCTCTTGGTCGCTTTTCCCCAAATAGGGAAGTCGCCCCGTAAGCAGTTCATAAGCTGTTATCCCCAGGCTGTAAATATCGGCTCGCTCATCGTATCTTCCTTGCAGTACCCTTTCCGGAGCGATGTACGACCTACTTCCGGAAATCGCCCGGGATACAAGCTGATCTTTATCCTTCCTGACCGCCAGGCTGAAGTCGGCGATTTTCACGTTCCCCTCGCTCGAAACAAGAATATTCTCCGGCTTAATGTCCCGGTGGATGATTTTGTTCCCGTGAAGGTACTGGAGTCCACATGCCACCTGCATCAGGATGTCAAGGGGTCCCTCGGTGATGATCGGCTCCCGATGGAGCAGACAGTGTTTCAGATTATTTCCATCCACATATTCCATCACAACATACGGCAATTCCTTATCGAGGACGATATCCACAATTTCAACGATGTTGGGATGACTCAGCCGTTTGGCGACGTCTGCCCCACCCAGGAACTGCTTGATATTTCTGGATGTCATGCTGATCCCCGGCAACATGATACGTATCGCATACACGGTCTCATTGCCAATGTGGCGGGCTTTGTGAATCTCAGCCATGCCCCCCTTATTGATCTTGCCGATCAGCTCGTAGTCGCCTATTCTCTTCCCAAAAATCATTTATCACCGTATCGTGCTAAGAACCTTCCGGACCGGACAAGCGGTTCCGCCCTCCTCTCCTGGGGAATTGTGGGACCGCCGCAGGCGCCGGCTCCTTTTCCACTGTGGGCTTGTGGCTTTGGCGTCATTCATAACAAACCCGCACAGGCCCCGAAGCGGCACAGAACGAAGAGGAAAGCAGCGTCGCTGCTGGATGCGGCATTCCGAGCTTCCAGGAGTCAGCAAGGGTCCTGCAAGGCGATGCAGGTCCCGGGACCTCTGCCCCAGTGCCCGCCAGAATCACCGACATCACAATAACTGGCTCTTCTTTCGCCGTCGGCACAGCTCATTTCACACATTCTCAGAGAGTCTTCCGAACACTCGATCGCTTCTCCTCCATCAACAGAGGAGAGACGTGCCGACAGCGCCAGTTTGAATAATATACCGTAAATTCGCTGCTTACGTCAATCCAAAAGTCCGGCAGGGGGTATGGCCTCAGTCTTGGGAGGGACTCACCGCAGAGAACACAGAGACCGCAGAGGAATGTCAGACGGGATTAACAGGA
>JABMQX010000305.1 GCA_013203085.1 bacterium
CATCCCAATCCCGCCGACTCCTATGAAATGAATGGGACGATCCTTAGATATATCGCGAGCTAAAGTCATCGAGAGGACCTCCGTTTATCTTCCCGCCTTTCTGTATTCCTGTCTGGCTTCTGCTATTCATGGAGCCTTGTCAGATGCCCCATCGGCAGCAATCGTCGCTGAAGGCACACACGTTACAAAGGCCATCGTCGGAAAATCACGCTGGCACTGCGACTCGCCGCCCTATGTTGTGAACGACCGCAGCCTCCGGACGCGCGACCTTGAAGAGCACATCAGCGATCTTTACCGAGGCGGACCCATTCGCTGCCCTGCGATTGCTGTCAGCCATCTCCTGCAAACGCCGACTGTCCTCGATCAACCCTGTAAGTTTTTCGAGAAGGCCGGGGACGAGGGACCCCCGCCCGGACGGCGACAACCTCTGCTTCAGGAGAATGGCTCCGTTGTTCTGCTCGAGATATCGGGCGTTTTCCTCCTGATGCTGAGCTGTCGCATAGGGAAAAGGCACCAGGATTGCCGGCTTGCCTGTCTCGACGATCTCCGCGATGGTCGAGGCGCCAGCTCTCGCTATTACGAGGTCCGCCGCGTCGTAGAGCAATTTCATTCTGTGTTCAAACGCAGCTACATAAGACCGGAGCGCTGACCGGACATAACACGCTTTAACCCACGAGTAGTCCCTCTTGCCGGCCAAATGAATAATCTGGATTTTGTGGGACATCCGCTCTAAAGTAGGGAGCAGACTACAGATTTCTTTGTTCAAGGCTTGTGCGCCCTGGCTTCCACCGGCGACCAGGAGGGTGAATTCTGTGCCACTCAGTTTCAACCTGACCAGGGCGCCAAGCCTATCTCTCGTTTCTTTGAATTCCTTTCTAACAGGCATCCCAACAACCACGACGTTTCCGTTTGGGAAATGCCGAGCCGCCCGCGGAAAGTTCACCAGCACCTTATCTGAGAAACGTGAAAGGAGGAGATTTGCCTTTCCCGGAATCGCGTTCGCCTCGTGAATGACGACCGGCACTCCCCGGGTCTTGGCTGCAAGAAGAGGCGCCACCGAACCGAAGTTTCCGAAACCGATTGCCGCGTGCGGCTGAAACCTTGCTACTTGCCGAACGGACTGCTCGAAACTCGCCAATAACCGAACCGCAAAGGACGCAAAGCCCACTGAAACTCTCCGGGGCATTCCCACCGCTGGCAGAGGGACGACACACGCCCCCTCCGCGAGCCGAAGGCCTTTCAGCCCCCCGTTCGTCGAGCCCATGAAAAGAAACTGCGTTTCCGGCCTCCGCCTTCTGATTTCCTTCGCCACTGAAATGGCCGGGAAAATATGCCCGCCCGTTCCGCCACTCGCTATCAATAATCTCATCTTCTCGCTCTGGAATGAGTGAGTTTAAGCCTTCCCCGCCGCGTGCCAATGACCCATGTCACACCTTCAGTCAGGTGGTGATGACACGTCTTGCCCTCAGAGCACGCGCCGGTTCTTTTACTGTTTCTTTTTCAGCGACACGACTGACGCTTACCAACAAGCCTGTGCCGATAAACGCGGCAAAGAGATTGGACCCGCCGAAGCTCACGAAGGGGAGGTTCAACCCGGTCGCCGGGAGCAAGCTCGTGACCACCCCAAGGTGCGTAACCGCCTGAATGCAGATCAGAGAACTCACACCGATCGCAACCAGATACCCCTCCATGTATTTCGCGCGAGATGCAATCCTAAATCCCAGGACCGCGAAGACTACGAAAAGCCCCATCAGGACGCACATCCCCAGAAACCCAGCCTGTTCACCGATTGACGCCCCTACAAAATCGTTGTAAAGGTACGGCAGAAAGCCCAGCTTCTGTCTCCCCGACCCAAGCCCCAGCCCGAAGAGCCCGCCTGTCCCCAGGGCCAGAAGCGATTGCGTCTGCTGATACGCAATCCCGGCCTGGTGCTCCGCAGGATCGAGAAACGCCAGCACTCTTCCCAACTGATAACTCGAGGTAACGACCTTATAGCTGAGCGCTCCGAGGGCGCCCGCCACAAGGCAGAACAGATACCTCAGCTTCGTGCCGGCCACGAAAAGCATGATGAACGCCACTGAGCCGAGAACGGCGCTCGAGCTGAAATCCGGCTCCACCAGAATCAGCCCCGCGCACGCCGCCACACCCCCCAGGGGAAGCAAAAGCTTCTTGAGTGTCAGCGGGTACCTCGCCCTTGAAGACCGAGACAAGGCGAAAGCGAGGAAAAGAATCGTCGTCAGCTTCGCAAACTCGGACGGCTGGATGACCTTCCCCCCGAGTCGTATCCACCTGTACGACTCGTTCGCTTTGACTCCGATCCCCGGGACAAAAACCAAACACAGGGAAAGCAAGGTCATTCCGAAGATCGGCACAGCGTTCCTGATGAGCAGCCTGTAGTCAACGTTTGATAGAACAAGAAGGGCTGCCACCCCCAGCGCCATCCAGACGAGCTGTTTCTTCAGGAAAAAGTCGCTGTCGTGGATAGCAGGGGCCTCATTGGCGTAGATCGCGCTGGAGTCGTAAATCATTACCAGCCCGATGCCCTGCAGGATAATGATCAGAATGATCAGCAGCGCTCGCTCAGATTGCATCGCGGTTTCCCCTGGCCCGGCATATCGGCAGCGGTCTCCCCCCTGGCGCAGCGTCTCTGCGCCGGTCGAACCGCTCCGGTATGCCTACGCGGGCAAACGTTATTCCCCTTTTGGGATACGAAGTTCTTGCCCGATCTGAAGTTTTGTCGCGTCCGTGATATTGTTGGCTTCCATGATTCTTGCGGACGTGCTGCTGTATTTTCGGGCGAGAATCCAGATCGTGTCTCCGGCCTCTACCGTATGCAGCATGGTCTCGCCATCCTCCGCCACAGGAACCGCCTCAGAACCGGCAGGCAGAGCCGACGTGGACCCTTCTGCCGCCGTCACGGGGAGTGTGGCCTCCGGTTCCGGCGTTTCAACAGGAGTTGCACCCACCGGTATGATGAGCTCCCGCCCCTCCCGTATCATCGCCGCGTCCTGGATATCGTTCCTGTCCACGATCGCGCTCACAGGCACACCATATTTCCGGCTCAGAGCCCACAGCGTATCTCCCTTCTTCACGACGATCTTTATTTCTTCCGCAGATGCCGCTTCCTCCGTCACAGGAGCCGGTGTTACTGTGGGTTCAGGGATCGTCGGCAAAACGACCTCGGTGGACTCCACCGTAATTGGAGTGGCGAGCTCTGGCATGGTCATCTCCGTGGTGGCTGGCATCACTTCTTCCTCCACGGCTTCAGGGCCAACGACGGCGACCTTATCATCCGCCTTGTCGTTCGCGCATCCGCCCATGCAGATCCAGATCAGCACCAGACCCACGTGAGCCAGCACAACCAAGATCACTGTGTCACGCAGCTTCATGGCTTCTCCTCCCTTCTTGTCGTTCTTGTTTCAGTTGTTTGATTCTTCTCTCGAAGGCTTGGCCCCTTCGCTTGTAATCCGCAAACATGTCAAAACTGCTGCACGCAGGCGAGAGGAGCACAACATCTCCCCTTGCCGCATTCCGGAAGGCAAGCTCCACCGCTTCCCCCATGCCACCGGCGGAGACAGCAGGCACCACCCCGTCGAGCGACGACATCAGCTCCTTCTTCGCCTCCCCAATCAACACGGCCATTTTGACCTTTCCGGCGGCTGCCTCTCTCAGGGGACTGTAATCCCCGCCTTTGTCACGTCCCCCTGCGATGAGAATCACTGGCTGAGCAAAACTCTCCAGTGCCTTGACAGCAGCGTCCACGTTCGTCGCTTTCGAATCGTTGAAGAAATCCACACCACGCACTCGCCCAACGTACTGGATGCGATGATTCCGCCCACGAAACCGCGATAGAGCGGCGTAAATCGCTTCCCTTCCAATCCCGAAAATCTCTGCCACGCCCACAGCCGCGCTCACATTTTCGAGATTGTGTTCTCCCCGCAGGCGCCAGCACGAGTCAACCTCGTAGCATTTTTCCCCGCCGGAAATTCGGCTGATGATCCTCCCGTCACCGAAACGTAAGTCCGCATCAGGAGACCGCCCAACGGTGAAAACCGTCGGCACGTTCTGCCCACCTCCCGCCGGAAAAAGCTCTTTCACCTTCTCGTTGACAATCAGGAAATCCCCCTGTCTCTGGTTCTCTGCAATTCTCCTTTTTGCCTCCATGTAGTCCCGAAAAGAGTTGTATCTATCCAAATGGTCTTCAGTGATGTTCAGCACGACCGAAATGAAAGGACGAAAGGCATGAATCCTCTCGAGCTGAAAGGAGCTGACTTCCAAAACGAGAACGTCCGGCGCCTCTTCCTCCGCGACCTTCCGCACGAAGGGCAAACCCATGTTTCCCGCAGTTTCAGTCGCCAAACCTGCCTCCTTGAGGATTTCATTGGTCAGGTCACAAGTCGTGGTCTTCCCATTTGTTCCAGTTACGGCTACGGTCCGGCTCCGGCAGAAGTGGAAAGCCAGTTCGATCTCGCTGACGACGGGAACGCCCCTCACCTCAGCCCACATCAACGGCGCCGAGTCAGGATCAACTCCCGGGCTCACAACCACTAACTCGCAACCCTCGCAAAACCTCTCCGCGTGCGGTCCGAGCTCAACCTCGGCTCCAAACCTCACCAGGTCCCGTTTTCTCTCCTCAAGGGAGGGGGTAACAGCGGCGTCCGTGCAGCGGACCCTCGCCCCTTTGGAAAGGAGGAAGAGCGACGCTGCATGGCCGCTCTTTCCTAACCCGATCACCAACACACGCCTCCCATAGAGAGTCCCGAGAATATGGTAAATGCGGCCGCCGTTTTCTTCTTCCGCAGACCAGGGGGGTGGCTGCCAGATTATGTCGCAAGTTGAACGCATCGGTGTTGCCTCACCTTTCGCGCGCCCAGCGGTAGTCGCGACGGGCGGCCGCATGAACCGCAATTCTTTCTTCGTTTGAGTGAGCGGAAGAGGTCGTGTCGTTTTTCCTCCCCCGCATCTCTGGCTCCGCACAGCCTCTTCCACTCACCCGGTTTGTTTGTTACCGGTTTCTTCCTGAGATGCGGCTTCACTGGAGTTTCAAAGTCGCCAGACTTACCAGTGCAAATATGATTGCGATGATCCAAAATCGCGTCGTGACCTTCGACTCCGGCCATCCCTTCATTTCGAAATGATGGTGGATCGGCGTCATCAGAAAAATGCGTTTCCGCCGGGTCTTGTATGAGAACACCTGAAGGATCACCGAAGCAGCCTCGATTACGAAAATTCCCCCAACGATCAGAAGGAGCAATTCTTTCTTGACCAATACAGCCATGACCCCCACCGCGCCTCCCAGCGACAAAGACCCTGTGTCTCCCATGAACATTTCGGCGGGGTAGGCGTTGTACCAGAGGAAGGAAAGACCAGCCCCGAGCATCGCCGCGCAGAAGACCGTTAGCTCGCCGCTGCCCGGAACGTGCTGAATGTTCAAGTACTCTGCAAAAGCCTTGTGCCCGGAGACGTAGGAAATGACCCCGTAGGCAAGTGCGGCAATGATGGCGCACCCAATAGCCAGACCGTCAAGCCCGTCCGTTAGATTCACCGCATTGGACGTCCCTACTACTATGAAGATGACGAAAATGACGTAACCGACGCCAAGATCGAACAGCGGATGCTTCCAGAAGGGGACAGAAAGCTTCGTGCTGTAACTTGCCTTCTGAGGCAGCGCCACCAATAATACCCCTATCACCAAGCCCAGAAGAATCTGCCAGAAGAACTTCGTCTTCGTTGAGATTCCTGCGGTTTTGTGTTTCCTGACCTTTTTGAGGTCATCCACAAACCCGAGGATGCCCAGCCAAACCATCGCGCCGAGGATGATCGCTACGTTGATATTGAGAATGTC
>JABMQX010000306.1 GCA_013203085.1 bacterium
GCTTACGACGATGCTGGGTCACCTTGGCTGGCGCGCATCACGCCACCAGAGGAAAGCAAGAATGATACCATATATTGCATCCGCCATTCTTTGCGTCTTCGCGCCTTTGCGATCCGATTTCGGATTTCGGATTTCGGGCCCGTCCATCCGTGTCTTTCTGTGTCCATCTGCGTTTATCTGCGGTTTTCAACGGCGTTTGAGAAAGAGTGAACCGCTGATGCACGCTGGTCCACGCAGATTCAACATCTTTGTTCCTGAGAACATGCGGCTTTTTCTTGGCGGGCTTTGCGCCTTTGCGAGAGGTTTCCTCTCTCCCCTCTTTTCTCGCCAAGACGCTTAGCGCAAAGGAAGACAGACGTCCGACCGATGAAACGAAGCGTGAAAGCGAAACTGATAGGATTTCTCGCGACGGTCTCTTTTCTTTCCGTATTCCCACACGCTCATGCCAATTCTGCCCGGAGAATCTCGATCCAATCCACCGATTACGTCGAGGAGGGGGAGGAACCGCTGGTCAGGGCTCGCGCAGCCTTTTATCGGGACTTCCTCATCCACAATCCGGACATCGAGCTGGCGCCTTTCCGCCCGGTCCATCTTCCCTCGGCAGTTGTCCCCCAGCGGAAGGCCGGGTCGCCTTTGCTCTTCGCCTTGCTCGGCGGTGCGGGCCCCAACCACATCGTGTCCAACCTCGAGAATTTCCAGGTTATTTTCGAGCAGAATTTCCTCTATCCCCTCGACGAATACATCTTCGACGTTCTCAGGGACAGGTCAGGGCGTCCGGTTGACCCGGACGGGCGGCCCCTCGACGCGGCGAAATCCGAGCTGTTCTACAGGGACCACCTGACTGGAAAGTACAGCGTTGCCGTGCCAATTGCGAGGCGAGTCCCGATCTGTTCTGAATGGGAGAGACTTCCGGCGCTATTCCGGGCGGCCTCCATCCGAGACGGCAGGGTCTATGGCATCCCCGTCCTTGATAGTTTCACCTGCATCGTTTACAGGAGAGACCTTCTTGTGGAAGCCGGGTTGGACCCGGACTTGCCGCCGACCGACTGGGACGCTTTCATCTACTGCGCCCAGAAATTGACCGACCCGGGTACGCCTATCCGGGGGGCGACGGTTCAAAAAGGGCAATGCGGTTTCGCTTGCGGCGTTGTCCCAGCATCGGAATGGCTCAACTACCTTCACCAAGCGGACGGTGAGGCAGTTCACAAGGTCAAGTTCTGCCCTCAAGGACACCGGGTTGACGCGAAGAAGGACGCGGAGCTTCCCCAAAAATGTCCCCGCTGCGGGAAGAGTCTGCTGCGTATCCGGCAGTCGTGGGTTCCTGCTTTTGACTCCGACGCCGGACTTGTGGCGTTGAGATACTACCAGCTTCTTAGGTCCCTGAGCTGGATTCGCTGTCCTCAATGCGGCGAGCCGGTTAACGTTCCACTGGGGACGAAAAAGCCTGCGATTCTTGCCTGTACCGGCCCAAAAGGCTGCCGACATCCTTTCCCCTATCCATCGTCGAGTCGAATCTACCGAGGCGTCGTTCGGGAGCTCAAGCCGGATAAGGCTGCCGATCGGCGAAACCTGCTCGCAAGGCTGTTCGAGAGGGGTGAAGTGGCAATGGCGATCGTGGATAATCCCTACCTCTTCATCGCAGACCTCTCTCTCCCCGCTGAAAGTGTCGGGATGATGCCTCTGCCCGTGGGATGGCAGTGGGTCGAATGTCCTCACTGCCGCGAGCCAATCATTCTGACTGGCGAAATGAAGAAGTCAGGCCGCGCCGTGTGTCCACGCGACTCCGCTTATGTCAATCTCGCGAGAGCGGAGATTCGGGGCGGGTTGTCCGCGAACCTCCTCGGCGTCGAGATGTGGAGCATGAATTCTTCCACGTTCAAAGCGGCGAGGGATGCCGTCTGGCGGCTTATGAGATACGAAATGAGCGAGCGTCGTAAGGTCGTCAGGGCGCAATCCCTCCTCGATGGAGGTTACATCAGGGCCGTTCCCCCGAGCCACCTGCTCCTCGCCGACTATCAGCACCTTCACCGGGCTGTGCCGAGAAGCTGGGCCCTTGTTGAACAGGAAAGTCTTTCTTCCGGCCGCCTCGCCCCCTGGGCCCCGGAGTGGTCCTCTTTCGTGGCGACAGAGATGCCGGGACTGCTGGGGGAGGCGAGTCGCAGCGAGGAATCCAATCTGA
>JABMQX010000307.1 GCA_013203085.1 bacterium
ATCCTGTCCAACTCTTGGCTTCGTCCTCTGCACCGGGGCCGCGGCATTGGCGCCGGGAACAACGAAGGCTGGCGGTTCCGGCGACTTGCGTGGCCTACCGATTGGAGTCTGGTTGCAGGCTCGTTTGAGTAACCAGGGCGAAATAGGCGAGCCTACTTCCATTTGCACCTGCGACGGGCGAGGCGATGGTCCCCGTGGCAATCTGTGCAATACTTTTTCTCGGCGGCGCCGGCGAAGAGAGGCTTGTGCTGCTCGGCATCAATCTTCTCTTTGGGATGACAGCTCATACAGAAGGGATTGATTTTTGCTAACGGGTACATTGTGTCGGGCGCCGTGCCGTTTTCACCCCAGGACCATGATTCGTCGGCAATGTGGGCGTCGGAGTCGCCATGACAATCCGCGCAGCCGATATTGGCCCGCGAGTGGATAACGGCAATGTCTTCTTGCACGTAGTTCATGTGGCAAACGTGGCAGCGGCTGTTATCGGCTACGGGTCCCGTCGGTGGGGCAACGTCTTCGCCATCATCGAGCAACAGCAAAGGTTCATCATCAAGCAGCAGCGGCGCGTCATCCCTTATAGGCTCCTCGCTCGCCTTGGTTTGCGTGTCTGTCGCCAGTTTCTGTTTGGGCTCTATTTGCCCACAGCTCATTCCGGCAACGGCCACCGCCGCCAGAATAAGCGTCACGAGACAATGTTTCATACATCTAACCCTTGTATTGAATTCAAGCGATGAGGGAGACATTGTTGGTCTCCCTCATCGCGGACAGTTCCTCCGCCGAGTGCTATATAATTGGACTCCCTCCGGGGACGTTCGAGAGCGGCCCGCCAATCCACTCATGCCAGAAGTGTATTCAAATCTCACTATAAGTCCCCGAGCGACGACACAGGAATATGTGAGACTCCGAAGGTGTAGGCTATCAACCGGTCCCATCAATAGTTGGCCAGAGATCGCGGATCACACGTACTCCCAGTCCTTGAGCCACTGATAGTGCCGTGGCAAATTAGCCCACATCTCGCTGCCGGCGTTGTCCAGCTCGGCCTTTTCTTTCACGTCGAGCTTGCGGCGTTCCATGACGGCCTTGGCCACGTTTTCCACCTCACGGATCCTGTTCATGCCGGGGATTGGTATTACGGTGTTGCTGTGGAGGATGTACCGAATAGCCAGGCGAGCACGTCGGTCGTCTTGTTCCCGGTCGCCTCTGAATAGGGAGGCGGCAGCAAAAGGCTTAATGCCGAAAGCACCCACGTCACACTTCTTGAGAGCCTCGAAGAGACTGTCTGTCGGAGCGGTCTTGGTCATGGTGGTGAAAGGAAAGCAGACAGCATCAATTTGGGGAAAGTACTTGATCATGAACTTGATCCAGCGGCGGTCGTGCGAGGAAAACCCGATGAAACGAGCTTTGCCCTGTTTCTTCGCTTTCTCGAGCGCCTCGACAATCTCGCAGGACGTGTTGAACGTGTGTCTGCCGCCCGGTTCAAAACAGGTGATACGCCACAGATCGGTGTATTCCTCTCTCGACTCCTTCAGCAGACCATCGAGGACTTCCAGCAGCTTCCTGGCGGTGCGGTAATTCGCATTGCGGACCTCATCGCCGCAGTGGGACAGTGCCATGTACATCTTGTCGCGTCGCCCCCTCAGGGCCTTGGCATCCCTGATCACCTCGCCTCGGGTGCAAGAGTCAACGTAGTTGATGCCTGCGTCTATGCACCGGCTGACGATTTCGTATCGCTCCCTGTCGTTGCTCCCCGAGTGCCCGCCCAGGCAGGCGGCCGAGATCATGAGATTGGTCTTGCCTAGCCGCCGGTACTCCATATTCGGGTTGTAACTGATGATTTTGGATGTGTCAACCGCAGCGCCGGCGGCGGCTTTGGCGCTTTGGCTGGACGATGCGCCCAGACCCGCAGCTACACCGGCTGCAACCATCGCACTATCGCGAATAAACTTGCGCCGGGTCACTCCTTTGTTCTCCATCGTTTATCTCCTTTCGTAATCGTTCAGGCGTCAGGACGCCTGGGTATTTTGCTCAGACTGGGCTACATACCCAGCAGCAAAACAAGTGTTTGTTCATTCTTTGACGTAACATGGCTCCTTGCCGAAACCTGACCATGCTTCGAAATCATCGGCATTATCGTGACGATTTGGGTAAAGGGCGACTACTCCGCAACGTAAACAGTGCTCTTATCTCGTCCTCCGACAGAGCGCGGTCGTAGATACGGAGGTCATCCATGATACCGTTGAAACGCCTTCCTATCCTGACATCAACGCCGCTGCCGGTATTGACTGGCCAGAGGTCCAAAAGACCAATGTCATGGATGTCCGCTATGGTTCCATCCTTGTAAAGCTTGACGTTGTCGTGGAGATTCGGCAGATCGGCATCTTCCACCACCACAGCGACGTGATGCCACGCATCATCGTGGACTTCCGAGTTAATATAGAGATACCCCCCACTGGGCGTTATCCCTATGCGCCCCCTGATGAACCCCAATATGAACATCTTACCGTAATCGTCCGCGCCCCAGGACGTGATTTCACCCCTGGAGTTCTTCGTATTGATCCAAACAGCGACGGTGCGAGGCCCCGTGCCCATAACGCCCTTGTATCCGGTTACCTCTATGTAATCATCTCGCCCGTCGAGCTTCAGTGCTTTGTCTATCTTGCCTGGAACGGAATTCTTGTCGAGCGACAAGCCGCCCTTGAGCGTCCCGTTACGGCCATGCCCGGAGGAATCGGCAGCCTTCTCACCGGAAACGTCGTCAAACTTCCACCAGCCGACAAGGTGAGGGTCCGTGTCAAGGGTTATCGGCTTTTTCGTGGCAGCCGGAGCGGGTTCTGTCGTCTTCCTCCCACCTGCCCCGGCAAGCCCAGCCAGTTCGACTACTTGCTCAGGAGTGAGCGCTACATCAAATATAGCGACATCATCTATCCGGCCCACAAAATTGCCACTACTGTGCGCGCTTTCTGAGGAACCGATCCTCACAGTGTCGCCAGCATTGTCTGAGAGCCCGGCAAAGCCCACATCATCAGTGCCTTCCACTCCATCGACGAAGACAAGGCCGTCCTCTTCGTCTATGTCCCAGGTTATGGCTATGTGATGCCACTTGCCGTCTTCGGCGGGTGTACTGCCCCGGAGCCACTCACACCCGAAGCCCACATATTCGACTGTTCCGTCATTTTCTCCCTGCGAAATA
>JABMQX010000308.1 GCA_013203085.1 bacterium
ACCCATGTAAACGAACATCATGGAAAGCGTCACGATGAAGGAGTTGATCTTCAGCCGGGTTATCAGTTGACCGTTGATTAAGCCGGCAGTGGCGCCCGCTGCCAAGACGATCGGGACCGCCAGCCAGGACGGCAAACCCAAGTAATTCTTATCCATGCAGAGTCCCAGGACCACCGTCGCTATGCTGCCGATGGCGCCCACGGACAGGTTCATCCCTCCTACAACCAGGCACGCCGCTTGCGCCAGGGCGATGAACGCAAAAAAGGCAACCTGCCGTGAAATGACGGACATCGTGTAGGCCGTCAGGAAGCTCTGTGACCTTACCGCCAGAACGGCAAACAGGATTGCCGCGGACAGGATCAGCCCGAGGGTCCTCCCGCTGAACAGTTCGCGGGAGGGGGTCGCTGAGTTTTCGATCGACTTACTTCGCATGGCTGTTCATCCGCATTGTTTCTCGCTGGCCACATCAGGCCACATAACGCCCGATGGCGGTGCTGACTTCGTCGTATGTCTTGTTCTTATCGTCAATTCCGGTCAGTTCGCCCACGATCCGGTGCTCCTTGAATACAAGGATCCGGCTGGAAACCTTGATGATCTCGGGCAGGTCCGAGGAGATCAATATAAGCGACTTCCGGTGTTTCTTGGCGAGGTCCCAGATCAGCCGGTGAATCTGCTCCTTGGCGCCGACGTCCACGCCGACGGTGGGTTCGTCAATGATCAAGATGTCGCAGTCCGCAGCAAGCCACTTGGAGATGCTCACTTTCTGCTGGTTTCCGCCGCTCAGGTTTTCGGTCTTCTGTTGGAGACCGGTTGTTCGGATACTGAGGGCTGTGACCATCTGGCTGGCCCTCGCCATTTCGTTTTGACGGCTGATGCACCGGGTGAACTTGTTGATGATGTTCTGCCAGACGGTAATAGTGATGTTGGTGTGGACCGGCGCCTTCAGCAGGAGGCCCTCTTCTTTTCGGTTCTCCGTGACGTACCCGATCCGGTACCGGTAGAGGCTGTCGGCGACGCTTCGGATGTGCGCCTTTTCGCCCCGGACGTAAATATCGCCGCCATCCAGCTTGTCCTCGCCAATCAGAATCCTCGCCAGTTCTGTTCTCCCCGCTCCCACCAGGCCGTAAAAGCCGAGGATCTCCCCTTCATACAAAGTGAAGCTCACGTCGTCGGCTTTTCCGTAACGGACCACGTGCTCGGCTCGCAGAATCTCCCGGTTGCGGTTGACGTCCAGAGCACCGAGGTGCTCATCCTGACAGGTCCGGCCGATCATCATTTTGACGAGTTCGTTCGCAGTCAGATTGGCAATGTTGCGTGTCCCAACGCACCGGCCGTCCCGCAGGACTGTGACCTTGTCGCACAGCTCGAAGACCTCCTCGAACTTGTGGGAGACGAAAACGATGGTAACACCGGACTTTTTCAGGTCACGGAGAATCTGAAACAAGTGCCGGGCCTCGTGCTCGGACAGCGAACTGGTCGGCTCATCCAGCAGCAGCACCCGGGCGTCGGCGGCCAAGGCCTTGGCCATCTGGGCAAGCTGCTTATGGGCGGCGCTGAGGCGCCTCGTCACGGTGGTCGGGGGAAAGTTTAGACCGACCATGTCCATGTACTTCTTCGCGACCGCGTTAACCGCCTTCCAGTTGATGATCCCCGTCCTGCCATAGGTGATCATCTTGTCCAGCATGATGTTCTCGGCAATGCTGCTGTCCGGGATGATTTGGATTTCCTGGTCAACGATGTCAATCCCCCTTGCGAGGCTTTCCCGATAACTGCGGAAGTGGAGCGGTTCGCCCTGGAAATACATCTCCCCGGAGTCAGGCTGGTAGATTCCGGTGATGATCTTGATCGCTGTGCTCTTGCCGGCTCCGTTCTCGCCGACGAGGGCATGGATTTCCCCCGGTTCAAACCGGAGAGAGACGTTGTCCAGTGCCTTGACACCGGGGAAACTCTTGTTGATCGAGCGTAGTTCCAGCACGCGGGGTCTCTTTCTTCGCAGTGGACCGCAGTTGTCTTGCGCCGGTCTTCTTTTACTTTTTGGGAGCAAGGTATTTCGTTTTCAGTTCGGCCAGGATGCTGTCGGTGATCTTGCGGACTTCCTGGGGATACGTGTCGAGGTTGTCCTTGGTGACTATGACGATACCGGCGTTGATGAACTGGTAGTCTTGCTTTGGTTTCCAGCCGTCCAGCATCATCTTCAGGATCGCGCAGGAGATATAGCCATGCCCGAAGGGGTTCTGGGCGACCGTTGCGTCGATGTATCCGTTCCGGATCGCCTGCAAGACCCTGTCGTCGGTGTCGATGCCAATGAAGCGGATTCTCTTGTGCCTGGAGTCTTTGTGCCACTCGGTCAGGCTCGCGGCCGCTGCGATGGTCGGGTTCCACCCGGTGGTGATCATCCCGTCAATCGCCTCGCCGCGTGCGGCCAGGGCGCTCTCGATCTTGTTAGTCGCCTCGCTGACCTGGCTCATGTCCGCGATGGTCTGGATGATCTTAACGTTGGGATACTTGGCAACCACCTCATTGATTCCCTCGTCCCGCTTCTTGGTGTTGATGTCGGTTACCGTTTCCAGGACGTTGAGGATGTTGCCTTTTTCGCCCATCATTTTGATCAGCTCTTCGCAAGCTGCCATCGCCGCGCCCTTGATGTCTGTGGCAACGGTGAATGACGCCGGCGTCGGCAGCGCCGGTTCGGCGCCGTAAGCCACCACGAGCAGCCCTCTATCTTTCAGCGCGCGGAACAGTCCATTAGCGCCGGCGGCGTCCCCCGGATAAATGCTGAACGCCTTGTGCCCTCTGGTCGAAAGCGCTTCGACATTGACGTTCTCATTGTCCTGCGTCCATTCCTGTCCGACCATCTTGAAGATCTTGACGCCGAAGTCCTTCCCACAAGCCTCCACTCCTGCTTTTACTTCGCTCACGTAAGGATGCGGCATCGGCCCGTACCAGACGATCGGCTCGACCGCGACTTCCTTACGGTTCACGACAACAACAATCACTATGACAGCGAGGGCTAGCAGCACGATAATTGGCAGAAGTCTCTTCATGTTCTCTTCCTTTCAATACCTGGAACTGTTTTTATCGGCCCGGATCAAAGCCCTTCGACCCATGGGGGCCACGTGTGGCACACCCCTTCTGACGTCCTTCTCGACGACAGGCTTTTGCTGTTTGTTCGCATGTGGTTTTTCAGACGCCACCTCCCGGTCGGCCCCCCTTGGCCTTCTCCCTGCAAAAGGGCATCCGGTCGTTCCGATCTTACTCCTTTATGGGTTGGAATGCCACTCGGATTGGCTCCATGGCTTCCGCGTTGATCCATACGATCAGATCGCTGCCCTCGAGCCTACGGTGATGGCCGAGGCGGAAGGCCTTGCCAGGCTTAATGCTCCTCCGAGGTGCGGGAAGTCCAGCCAACCGCTGATGCACGCTGATGCGCACAGATTCAACCGCGTCCATCTGCGTCTTTCTGCGTCAATCTGCGTTAATCTGCGGTTTTCAACGGCCTTTGAGAAAAAGTGAACCGCTGATGCACGCTGATGCACAAGGAGCTCCATATCGGCTTGTCCGTCTATGTGTCTTTCAGCCCCGCCGCTGGCGGGGGGCAAAAGTGTTGACGCTTGTTTCGCGGAGGGTTAGTATTGAATTCAAGCATGAGAGGGCGAGGCGATTTGAAGTAATTATTCGCCGAGTTGGACAGGATAACAGGATGGACCGGATAATCCTGAAAATCCTGTTAATCCCGTCTGACATTCCTCTGAGGTCTCTGTGTTCTCTGCGGTGAGTCGCTGCCGATGAAAAAAGTCATCGCCATAGCCAATCAGAAGGGAGGGGTCGGCAAGACTACGACCGCCGTGAACCTGTCGGCGTGCCTGGCGAAAGCGGGCGTACGAGTGCTCTTGATTGATTTCGATCCACAGGGGAACGCCACCAGCGGGCTCGGGGCGCAAGAGCTTGCCAAGGACAAAGACATGTACAGGGTGCTGATTGATGCCGTTGCACTGCCGGACGTGATCGTGGAGACAGGTTATGAGAACCTGTACCTGGCTCCTTCGACATCGCAGTTGACCGGAGCGCAGGTCGAGCTCGCCGAGAGAGATGAGCACCACCTTGTCCTCAAGAAAAAGATTGCGGAAGCGGCGGTTGATTTTCCCTTCATTTTCATAGACTGTCCTCCTTCCCTCACAGCTCTGACGGTGAATGCCCTCTGCGCGGCGAATTCGATCTTGATCCCCCTTCAGTGCGAGTACTATTCTCTCGAAGGGCTGACGGAGTTGCTGAAGACGGTACGTTTGATCAAGGAAAGGCTAAATCAGGCCCTCGAGATCGAGGGAATTCTGTTGACGATGTGCGATTATCGGACGAACCTCTCCAAGCAGGTGATCTCCGAGGTCAGACGGTATTTCGGGGAAAAGGTTTTTCAGGCGGTGATTCCGAGGGCGGTGTGTCTGGCTGAGGCGCCCGGTTTCGGCAAGCCGGTGATTGAGTACGATATTAGGTCTCGCGGGGCGGAAGGTTATATGCTGCTCGCCGAAGAGTTTATCAAGAGATACAGCTTGGAGCTGGAACTGGGGCTCTGAGGAGCCCGTTGGAGCCGCGGGACCGAGAAATTGGACAGGATAAACAGGATACACAGGATAGTCTCGATGTTCTTAATCCTGTTCATCCTGTCGAAAAGATTCTTCTGGTCGGGTGCTCCTCGGCTTACGCCACCGTTGTGATGCTGCCTATGAAAGAATACTACCCGGTTTTTCTGCAGATCGAAGGGCGGAAATGTGTTGTCGTTGGCGGGGGGGAAGTTGCGGCGAGGAAGGCGAAATCCCTCACGGAAGCGGGAGCCTGCGTGAAGGTCGTAAGCGAGAAGTTTTGCAGGCGTCTTTTGCGAATGAAAGATGAGGGGAAGGTTGTGCTCGCCCGCAAGCGCTTTCAGGCGCAAGACCTTGACAAGGCGTTGTTGGCTATTGCCTGCACGGATGACCGTAAGGTCAATGAGAGAGTCCACACGGCAGGAAAACGAAGGGGAGTTCTTGTGAACGTTGTGGACTCGGCAACTCTATGCGATTTCATCGTGCCGTCGGTCATTTCGCGGGGCGCGTTGAGGATAGCCATCTCGACGTCGGGAGTCAGTCCTGCCCTGGCGCGCAGGATGCGAAAAGACCTCCAGAGCCGCTACGGGCGAAGGTACTCCGACTTCCTCGTGCTGATGGAAAAAAGCAGGGGCAGAATCCTCGAAGAAGCGCCCGGACTACTGGCAAGAAAAAGGATTTTCGAGGCTTTGACGGCTGAGAGTTTTCTTGGGAAGTTCCTGACGAAAAGCAGAGTGGAAGGGAAGAAGCTTTTTGAGGAGAAGTTGAAAGAGTTATTATCGAGGGCGGGAAGCGATCATGTATGAGGCGGGCATCATAATTTTCCACGCCAGCGTTCTGGTTTACATGGTGAGCCTGTGGCATTACGGCGTGTACGTCTTCCGTGGTCGGCAGCGGCTCGCCGCCCGGGGGCTTTCGCTCTCTCTATGCGGACTGGCAATTCACGCGGCCTCAATTGTGCTAATCTCGCTCGGGCAAGGCCGACCGCCCTGGGTCAACAGCCTCCAGAACATCTCCTTCTGGTGCTGGATAGTAGTGGGCATCTTCGTTGCGGTTTCCTACCGCGCCGGGGCGCGGTTGAAGGTATTGGGTTTGTTTGTGTTACCACTGGTGATCGTTTTACTCTTCATGGCGATGACCGGGCAGAAAAGCCCCGCCGCGTACGGAGAAGACGTGGGACAGACCTTCTGGGGGGCGGTTCACATCGGGCTTGTCTTCGTCGCATATGCCTCCTTCGCATTTGCGGCGGTCATCGGTTTCATGTACATTTTGCACAGCCACTACCTGAAGAAGAAGGAGATCGGGGAGCTCTGCGGCAACCTACCGCCGCTGAGCCTCCTCGACCGACTGAATTACCGCGCACTGCTCGTGGGCACACTGTTTCTGACCGCGGGTTTGGCCCTCGGTTTCCTCTGGCTTTCTGCGCTGCCGAAAAAGCCAGAGGGCGTTGACCCAAAAATCATGGGAGCATTGATTATCTGGGGGGGGTACGCCCTTCTGTCGCTCATGCGAGCCACGTCTCTCATCCGGGGGAAAAAGGTGGCGTGGCTGAGTATGCTGGGAATCGCTGTGATAGTCCTTTCGTTCCTTTTCGTTCCCCACATGATACCGAAAAAGCTGAAAGTCGGGGAACGTACCACCAGCGAAATGGCCCTGTCCCACTGGGATACTCGGACGAAGGAAGAGGTTTTGAGACACGTATGAACATAGTCCTTGTAGGATTAAACCATCGCTCGGCGCCGATTGAGGTCAGGGAAAGGCTGGCCATCGGAAAAAGCGCCCTCTGCGATGTTCTCCGCGAGCTGAAGCAAGAGGCCTGTGTGTGGGAATGTGCCGTCATCTCCACCTGCAACAGGATCGAGGTTTACGTCACGGCTGACCGGGCGGAACGCTCGCTCGAGGTTGTCGAGGAGTTCCTGAGCCGCCGGAGTCGGCAGCCGCGAGAGTTCTTCGAGGGAGGCCTCTATTTTCACAGGGAGCCCGAGAGCGTCCGGCACATATTTCGCGTCGCGAGCGGTCTGGATGCTATGATGGTGGGTGAAAAGGAGATCGTCGCTCAGGTCAAGGAGGCTTACGACAAAGCTGTCGAAGTCGGCTCGGTGGGTACGGTTCTAAACGCCCTGTTCCAGCGGGCGCTCAGGGTCTCCAAGAAGGTCAGAACGGAAACGAGGATAGACGTCGGAGCCGTCTCGGTGAGCTCAGCGGCGGTGGAGCTGGCGAAGAAGATATTCGGGGACCTTTCCGATAGAACGGTGATGATTGTGGGGGCGGGGCAAACGAGCGAGCAGACGGTCAAACACCTCGTGGATGACGGCGCAGGCTCCGTCGTGGCGTCGAACCGCTCTTACGAGAGAGCTGTTGAGCTGGCCCGGACCTACGGAGGGAGAGCGATCCGGTTGGACGATTGCGTCGAGGAATTGGCGCGGGCGGATATTGTCATCAGCTCAACAGCGGCGCCCCGTGCCATCATCGGTAGAGATCACCTTCGCAGGGCTATGTCCAAGCGGCGGAACAGGCCGGTGTTCTTGATTGACATAGCCGTCCCCCGCGATATAGAGCCTGAGGTGAATCAGATTGACAACGTTTACCTTTACAACATAGACGATCTCAAAGAGATCGCCGAGGCTAA
>JABMQX010000309.1 GCA_013203085.1 bacterium
CCCCGACGCTGACCCGCCGCAGCGCTTCCTGAGAGGTTGACAGAACAAAAAGGCGGCAGATTCGTCTATTATATCTATGCGAGAACCAGCACGAGTTCTCTCAGTGGCAGAGCAATGTATGAGGCGGACGTCTTCGGCGATACGTCTCGTGTTAGAAACCGTCCGCAAGCAGAAGTGCGCACAAGGAGGATTTCAGGACATGAAAGCAGAAAATGGTATGAAGCTACTGGGCTTATTCATCTTGGCGGCGGCTCTTTTTGTCTCGTCAATTTGGCTGGCGGCTCCTTCGGGAGAAGAAGTGATTCCCGGAGTCCCGATGAAGCCGGAGGCGGCCCCGACGGCGCCTGAGGAAGCCAAACCAATCGCCCCGCCGGTGGAGGAGGAAGGCGTCATCACCGCTGCGCCGTTGAAGGAACCAGCGAAAACCGCTCCCGTGGAGAAAGGCGCCGAAGGAGTAATCGTCGGTGTGCCGGTGGAGGCTCAACCGACAGCCACGATCATCCGTGGGCTCCCGCCGCTCAAGGGACCAAGAAAATCAATCGCTGTGATGGACTTCGAGAACAAATCCAGCTTTCAAGGTCAATGGACCCTCGGTGACGGGATGGCCGACATGCTCACGACGGCTCTCGTTCAGACGAACCGCTTCATCGTCGTCGAGAGGCCCAAGATCAGGAAGATTCTGGAGGAGCAGGACCTGGCGGCCTCCGGCAGAACCGCGAAAGTCGATGCAGCCAAAGTCGGAAAGCTCATCCCGGCGCAAATCGGGGTTACGGGAGCAGTGACGGAGTTCTCGTTCCAGAAGCAGAAGACGGGCATTGGATTTGAATACAAGAACGTTGGGATTGGATTTCAGACCGGAGCTGCCCATGTGGCGATAAACTTGAGAATGTTCGACACCACCACCGGGCAGGTTCTTTTCTCCGAAAGAGTTGAGAAGAATGCTACTTTCACCGGAATCGAGGCGGATTATACGAACAAAAGTCTCGCCATAGGCGGCGAGCATTTTCGCAAAACCCCCCTCGGGAAAGCCACCCAGGAGGCGATCAATGACGCGGTTTACCGGATCGCGCTCAATATGCAAAAGGTCCCCTGGAAGGGAAGCATTATCTTCGTTCAGGGCAACAGAGTCTTCATCAACTGCGGCAAGCGAGAGGGAATTGTCCCCGGACAGAAGTTCGTCGTTTACAGCAAAGGAGAGGAATTGACCGACCCCGACACCGGCGAGATTCTCGGCGTGGAAGAAACGAGAGCCGGAACAATCTCCGTTGTGGAAGTCAAAGACAAGTACTCCATCGTCAAGATCGAGGAAGGAGAAAACTTCAAACGAGGAGATATTATCAGGTTGCGGTGACACCGTCTCCACTGAGCTGCTGCAACACTGGAGAAGAATCACCCCGGAGGGCCTCGTGAAAGCTGGCTCTCCGGGGAATTCATTTCTCCGCATTGGGTCCGGCGCAGCGGACGGTCGCCTTCCTAACCCGGCTTGCCGTTCGTTCGATAATTCATCCTGACCCATTCGAGCGCCCCCTCCCTGGAATTCAGCTTCCCCTCGAGCTGCATTTCCTCGACCGCCCGCAGAATTTCCCCGAAAAGAGGCCCCGGTGGAAAGCCAAGTTCGATCAAATCGCCTCCCTTGAGAAGGGGCGGCGGCTTAATCTCCTCCTCGGAGAGAGATTCCAATTTCTCCTTGAGGAAGTCGTAGATTTCGAGGCTTCCGTGGCTGGCAAGGCAGTCGGCTCGGTGCATCTCAAGCTCGTCGAGGAATGTTTCCCTTTGGAGCATTTTCTTGAGGGTGCTCTCTCTCATTTCCATAGCGGGAATGAACCGCATGTGATTGACAACAATGTCCACGATCTGCTTGCGCTTTTCGCCGGAGAGCCTCAACCGCTTGCACACCTTCTCTGCAATTCTCCCGCCGACGACTTCGTGGCCGTTGAACCGAATCCTATCTGCTATCTCGAAGGTGGCCGGTTTCCCGACATCGTGCAGAAGGGTGGCAAATGCGAGGACGCTGCTTGGCTGCCCGCCCGAGTCGCGACAGAGGTTGTCGAGAGCTAACTTCGTGTGTTGGAAAACGTCTCCTTCAGGGTGATGCTTTTCCGGCTGGGGAACGCCTATCATTCTGTGGACCTCGGGCAGGATTTCTTTGAGCAAGGTCGTATCCGCGAGAATCTGAAGGGCACGGCCACGATTGGGGCCGGTCAGAATTCTCTCAATCTCTCCTCCGATCCTTTCCCAACTGACCTGCGTGACATTCGGGGAGAATTTCTTGATAGCTTCTAAGGTGGTCTGCTCGATGGGGAAATCGAATCTCGCCGAGAACCTCACCGCCCGAATCATCCGCAGCTTGTCCTCCTCGAACCTCTCGAAGGGGTCCCCGACAGTCCGGACGATTCTCCTTTCGATGTCGCGGCGACCGTCCACGTAGTCAATCACCTCGTCTTTGGCCGGGTCGTAGAAAAGGGCGTTGATCGTGAAATCCCGGCGGAGCGCATCTTCTTTCGCCTCCGTATAAGTCACTCGCTGCGGGCGACGGCCGTCAGCGTACCCCTCATCTGAACGAAAAGTCGCCACTTCGTAAGAGAGACCTCGCAGGAGAACCACAACCACGCCAAATTGCGCGCCGACGGCAACCGTTCGCCGGAAGAGCTTCATAACCTCCTCGGGGGTGGCGCTGGTGGCGATATCGTAGTCCGCAGGCTCATTGCCCATGAGCACGTCGCGGACACAGCCCCCCGCGAATAAAGCCTCATGCCCGGCTTCGCGGAGCCTTTGCAGAATTTCCACAGCCGCTTTTCTCGATTCTCCCATGAGGAAACCATCTCCGTAAGAACTCGCTAATCGCCTTGATGAACAATCCATCTTAGCATAACTTGGCTGCGTGTTGGAATCCGGCTCGAGCCGTGAATAGCTGCATATATGACGGTTCTATGCACAGAAACGGCACTTCTTTCGAGCGCAACTCACTGTGAGAGAATGAGAAGCGCAATGTCCCTTTAAGCCCGAAAAGGGGCGAAATTTCCAGTAGTTTCTCGTCGAGAGAGGGCACTGGAATGCCCTCCCCATTCCAGTAAATCCTCCAGCATCCGGTTTCGCTCCATTTTTGACATGGTTATGTCATATCCGCTGCCGTTTGTCAACACGCAAATGTGCTCCGGCGGGATTGCAGTATTGAAGCGGAGAACCGTCAAAAGGCGCGTTTGGCGTGTGAGGAACGGGATTCGCTGCCGGTTTGGCGTCGGTGTACGGCCGAACCCCCTACGGATTCTCGAGGATGCGGTAGAAGCGGCGGGGCGTGAGGGATGGGGGAATGCCCGGCGGGAACCTTCCACGGAACCTTCATCCTCGACGACTTTATCTTCTTCTTCACAGGCGGAGTCCGTGTAAAGTCCGATCTTGTCGCTATTCCAAGAGAGCACAACATCTCCCGCGGTGCAAGTCCGGAGAGTCAAGTCCTCCATTCCGCCTTTCGCCATGAACGCACCGGGCTCCTCTTCGCCCCATTCACCCACATCATCCAGCCGCACGTCAACGAAACCGCGCACCTCGACCTCGTGCTCCGGGCCGCTCAGAAAGTGAATCTCCGGAAGAGGGTAACCCCGCGTGACGTACGTGAGGACGGCCCTGACTTTGACCTTTCCTTCGGAAGCCCCTGCCAGGTGGCCTGTAAACCACCACTCCGTATGCCCGGGGTCAGGAGGAGGCCACTGGTGCCAGAACTCTTTCCAATGGCTGGCCTCGGCAATTGTGCCTGTGCCCTCGACGTTCGTGATCTGCCAGTGGATGTCGGAATCGATACTAATGGTCCCGACCGAGCCAAAACCGTACCTATTCCGCAAGCCACTCTACGGCACAGTCCACCTACTCTTGTTCTTCGTCCACCAATCGAGGCAATCCGCAGCGCTGGCGTCCTTGCCTACCTGCCCGTCCGTCACCTCTGACAGGGCTGGCACCAGCTCCGAGTGACCCTCCCTTATCTTTTCCACCAGGTGAGGCAAGGCCACAGTCCCAAGGCCCACAATTCGCCCGTATGCGCGCTTCGCCTCGTTAAACTGGCCCTCTTTGCGCAAGCCATTATACTCTTTCAAGAACTGCTGGAGCTTCTTCCCCGCGCTATGCCTCCCCTCTCGCCACCACCAGAAGCACAGTTCGCGGCGGCCGAACGGACTCCTCTTCCGGCCGAGCTCTGGAAATCCTTCCACATACCATACGTACTCTGCCGGCTTCTTGCCTTCACGCTTCATCTCGAGGCGCAACTTCAGGATTCGATAGGCGGCCACTATCAGTAGAGGGTCCGAGTGTTTGGCTTTCTCTACAATGTGCGGGAGGGCGGCGGGGCCGAGCTCAACGATTGCATCGAAGGCATCATTATCGAAGAACTCATAGCCTATACGAGAACTCCCGGTCCCGAGAAGACCCGAATCGGCCAGATGGTGCTGCCATTGTCCGTACTTCCTCTCGAAGGTCTTCTCGACCTCGCTGTCCGAATCGCTCTCCGCAACTGCCCATGAGAAATAAGATCCACATATCATCGCGGCGCACGCATTGACGCTCAAGAACAACCAACGCATCTCCACAATCCTCCTTATGGCACGGCTCCCGATCACTTCTGTTTGTAATACCTCACGGGGTCTCCGTACGTCCCCCCGGTTTCCTGGCCGAAAACGTGCTCGATCCTCTCCTGCTCTCCCAGCTTCGCATCCATCATCGTCCAGTGTCCTGCTCCGCAGGCGCACCCTCTTTTCCTAGCGGCGTGATAGCACTTCCCCGGATCATCATATAGGACAATCACGGCTTCCTCAGCGTTCATTGTTCTCTCGTAACCCTTCGCGTCGAAAAAGGCATCAAAGGCGTGCTGACATTGTCGCTGTCCCTGTTTTCGTGCACGAACGCCCCCGGATCTTCCTCCTTGTTTTCTGCGACGGCCCCATCCAGATCGGTCGCAGCCAGATCCAGTTTCACGACGGTCACATTAACGAGATCGGGCGAAGCTTCCCCGCTGACGGGAACCAAACTGACATGCGTGTCTCGAACTGTGCTGCTTGTCTCCAATCCTTTACAATAAACGTCAGTCACGCGGAACTGGGCTCCCCATCTATCGAGAGACAGGGGGTGCTCGAGAGCCGGATCAGGGAGGGGTGTGAACGTGACCTGACGGGAACCCTCCACGGAACAAGCATCCTCCTCCACCGGCATCGTGCACAAGGAATCCGTGTAGTACCCAATTCTGTCGCTGCTCCACGAAAGCACAACATCGCCCCCGGTGCATGTCCTCAGTACTTGCCATTCGGCTGAGCCCTTGGCCATGAATATCCCAGGATCCTCCTCATCCCATTCTCCCACTCTCTGACTCCACAAGTCAACGAAGCCGCGGACTTCGACTTCGTGCTCCGGACCGGTCAGAAACTCAATCTGCGGATCATCACCGGAGGTGAAGTAGCCAACGCGCGCCTGCACCTTCACCTTGCCTTCGCTGAGTCCCGCGAGTGTGCCCGTGTACCACCATTCCGTGTGGCCCGGGTCCTCAGGCAACGACTCATGCCACACGTCTCTCCAATGCTTGCCTTCTGCCGCCGTGCCGGAACCCTCGACGGTTGTGACCTTCCAGTCCACGCTGGAATCAATCACGATGGGGTCCAGTTCACCATTCTGGTTCACCTTTACCACCCTGGAGAACAAAGGCATACGCTCTCCGATCAGCAGCGTATCCTTCGGGAGTTCCGAGATGAGGTGAATTCCGGGCTTCGCCAACACCGTGAAGCTTACACTATGCTCAACGTAACCGATGCCGTGCCCTACTCCCTCCGCGTGATACCGTGCTCTGATTGTGTGTTGTCCTGTGACCTGGGGCTTGAAAGGAGGCGATTCTTCGGTCCAGCCCTGGTCTTAGGGAAGCAATCGGCTACGGCATCGGAGTGAACCGCCACTGTCCGAACATGTCCTGATACAAACGGATCACTTCCTCGCCTTCGACTAAGACTATGCACTCGCGCCCTTGGACCACAAGGGACTTCTTGGGCTCCTTCAGAGCCTGTTTCAGCCATTTCGCCACTTCTAGAGACCGAGCAAGGTTCTTCTTTTTCTTATCCTCTGAAGCCGAAGAGAGGTACTCCTTCCACTTCTTCGCGTACGGTTCGAACATCGGATTGCCGTAAAACTCCGTGTCCTCCTCGACATACCTCTCTGGGTGCGATTCCCGCAGTGATACGTAAGAACGAGCGAGCTTCTCAGGAGTGCTTTTGTCGAATTGCTCTGGCGCTTTTGTCCCCTCGATTTTGAGGACGGCAAGGCGGGCGATTGCCGCCAGCTTCGAACCCGCAGCGTCCTCCGCAATTACACGTAGGACCGGCAGAGCATTCTTAACGTCGGCTCGTGCCAGGATCACTATCGCCTCACGCTGGAACAATTTCTTTATCTCCTGCCTCTCGAGGGCTTCGACGACGAAGTCGGGATATCGAGTAGCTGAAACTTCCATTCCTATTCTCGCTATGACGAAGTCATCCGCGCGGAGGAGGCATTTGCAAAGAGCTTCTCCAGAGCCTGAGTCGGAGCGAGCAGCGATCTCCACCAGCCTTCTCGCAATGTCCTCGTTGAGCATGTTTGTGGGGACGTCTCGGGCTGCGGCGAGCATGCGGGTAGGCCTCGCTAAGGGAGTGCGTTCCGGTGCTTCCTGCCTCTTTCCTAAGCCCGCTTTCTCGAAGAAGCTTTCAGCGAACGATAAAAGCTCTCTTATGTGGTCCTTTAGAAAGGCGACATCGCGGGCTTGAGGTTCGCCCGGCCCCTCCATGATTGTCCGAAGGCGATCGGCAGGTGATCGGGCCAACGGCCCTGACCAACCCTGACCAACTAAGACAGTCAGGGCAATAACATGTAAGCATCGACAAGCAAGAGAACTCATCCTCATGGCGAAGACCTCCATCTCAACTACGGGTTTGTGTTCCAGGGTGTCACACCTGAGCTTCTGACCGTATCGGCCTCGCTCTTCGAAATCTCACGCTTAGTCTGTGAGGCCCCCCCACGCATCACATAGTTCTCAGGGACGTTGTGGGCAGAATTCCCCTTGTTCATCACATAGTGGCCGAGCTCGTGTGCAACTGTTCGGGTCAGAAACCGCATCCTGGCTACTGCCTCTATAGGTATGAACTCGCTGCAACGGCCGGCGATGACGCACCCAGGTTCATGCCAGTCGGGGCCCGGCGGATCTGGCAAATAAGTTTCCCCAGCTACGTCGTGTTCAGTAAAACTGTGTATGAATATCAGGTCTATGGGACCCTCCGTGTAGAACACATCCGTGACGTCGTCAGCATGAACCACCTGCAAGAAGTGATCGCTGACCGGGACAAATGAAACTTGTTCGACGTGAAACGTGATCCCGGCTTGAGACCACGTCGTGCTAACGTCTTTCATAGTAGTCCAGACATCCGGCTCCGTCAGCCCCGGGTTTATGGTCGTCCCGTTGGTCAACGAGCTCCACAGGGGGGTACTCGGCTACTACCTTGACAGGCGCGGCGCCGTCAGTGGGGAATTGAGCAAAGCCCGCTGCTGTAAGTCGCCCCCCCCCTCGTGACTTGCAGAAATAACAGTGCGCTGCCGGTGAGAAGAACCGAGGTGAGAATTACCGCCTGTTTGATCCCTTTTGCCTTCATCATGCCCCCTCCTTTGGCTGAAGGCATCACCCGATAACGATCCCATGCTATCAAGATATGGTATCAAGGTATCTAATAGCACCCCCGGGCGAAAAAGTCAATCCCAATTTTCGCAAAATCGTAGCCGCTCAGTCCCGGAGGGAGATGAACTCACTGCAAACGGCTCGGAGAGCGCAGAGG
>JABMQX010000310.1 GCA_013203085.1 bacterium
CGGACCGTCAAGCGACAGGGCGGCCTTGCCCACGATGAGGGTTTCGTATGGCGACAGATCGGCGTTCGCATCGACGGGCTGGCATTGGACCCCCATCCCGTTCAATAGCTTCCCCGTCTCACCTTTGGGATCGAACAGCGCCATCTTCGCGACCGCCTGGGGAGCCTGTGGGCGCGGCATGACGTCGATCGAGAAGGAGTCCGTCTGGGGCTCGCCATTGCTGAAGGTGACGGTCGCGCTGAGTCCGTACTCGCCGGGGGGCAGCTCGGCGGGCAGCTCGAAGCGCAGTGGGATGCGTTCCTGTTCGCCCGTCGCCACGGTGACTTCCTTGCTGGCGGCGACGGCCTGGGGCAGCCCGAAAGACCACTCGCATTGGCACTGCACGGTTTCGCGCGAGTTGTTGATGACGATGAGCTGCTTCTCCACCGCCTCGCCCGGATAGAAGTTATGGTCCTTGCTCGTGAAGGCTGCGGGCTTGCCGCCGATGTAAGCCAGCAGCGGCTGGTTATGGCGAATCAGGGCCTTCGCGGCAACCGTAGGCATCCAGTCGGACAGCTCGAAGGCCAGGTCCACCCGTTCGTACCGCTGCTCGATGTAGTCCGGACTGAGCCCGGGCCGCTGCAGGTTCTGCCAGTCAACCTGGAACTCCTTGCGGCTCTTGTCAACGCCATCGCGCAGCCTCCAGTAGTGCCCGTGGCCCCACGGAGAGTTCGCCGACATCCCCCACGTGCGAAAAGCACGCCAGTTGTCGGTGAAGTACATTGCATATACAGGCTGCCGTTCGGCGAAGATGCTCGAACCTACAGCGTGGGGATAGTCCCAACGTTGCCACAGATTACCGGCTCGGAACTGCCTGGCCTCCCAGCGCAGGTTCCTCTTCTCCATCTCGCTGATCTGGAAGGCTCGGTCCCCGAGGAACTGCGAATTCCACTCCGCGAGGCAGAACTCCCACGGCACCCTGGCGCTGCCGAATTCACGCTGCCCTTTGTACCACCCGCGGTACATCGTCCAGTCCCAGGGAAACGGCACGCTGTACTCGCAGGTGAAAACCGGCTTCACGCCCACCGTTGCCCAGTGCTCGAACCAGTCGGACATCTCCTGGATCGGGGCGAAGTTCGCGTAGAAATTGCTCGTATGCATCGAGCTCAAGTTGCCCGAGGAATGGTGATAGACGATGCGGCCCGGGTCCAGGCTTCTCACGATCGCTTCCGCCCGCAAAGCGCGCCTGGAGTTCCTCAGGGCCCACGTGTCGCGGGGGTTCTGGATTCCGTCGATCATGTCGGGGTTCATGTCCTCGCTGTATCCGGTCGCGTTATGGCTCATGGAGTAGAACACGACCGACGGGTGGTTCTGGGCCACGCGCACGTAGAACTCCGCGTGGCGGGCATAGCCGTTGTTCCGATCTGCATCGGGCGCCTGCCAATCGTAGTGGCTAAAATGGGGCTGGGAAAAGGATACCAGCATCCCCACGTCATCCGCGGCCCTCAGAACCTCCGCGAAGCTCAGATGGGAGCCCGGCTGACAGCCGTAGTTGTGCGTGTAGACGAAGTTGATCCCGAAGCTCTTGAGGCAATTCAGGCTCTCCCGGACGGCGTCGTAGTTGGCCAATGCGGCGCCGACCTGGGCATTGTCCAGCGGCACCGCGGAGAGAAAGATGCGGGTGCCGTTCAGGAAGAAGTCCCGGCCGTCGATCCAGAACTCGCGGAACCCGAATCGCACGCCGTGGGCGGCGTCCAGCACTTCGCCCTTGGCGTCCAGAAGCGAGACCTCAAGGTCGTATGTGTTCTGAGGCGTGTGGATGTCCCAGAGCTTATCGGGCATCCATTCTTCTGTGGACGCGATGCGGCCATCCTTGAGATCGCTCCTCTGGAATGCCCGACTCGCAAGTTCCTTGATGCTGCGACCGTCCTTCATGATCCTCGCACGAAAGGCGTACTGTGCATTCGCATCCAGGCCCTGGAGCGCCGCGTCGAACGTGATCTCCCACTTGCGCACCGAGGTGTCCACCTTCACGTCGGCGATCCGCGGCCCGGGCGGCGTGCTTGCTAAGTAAACGTCGCCGCACAGGCCGCGCCGCGCCACCGTGCCCTTCACCTCTCTGGCGGAGGCGGTGTCCGTGTAGGAGAGCATGACGCCCTTCAGCGGCATGGCCACAACAAGCATACTGAGAACGTGCGTGCCGCCCGGGCGGCAAACGTCCGTGATGTCGAGCTCTCCGCCCGGGAAAACGATGTCGCCCACGTGCCTGCCATCCACGGAGACAGCCGCGTAGGAATTCAGGTACTCCGCGTGGATGGTCATACGCCGGCCGGTCCATTGCCTCGGAATGGTGATCTCCCGCTGGTACCAGGCCGCAGTGATGCTGCGCAGATTCTGGTGCTTCCAGCTCGGATGGGCGTGAACCGTCTGGCAATCTTTCTGCATGTAGTCGGTGATTCCCGGCCAGGCGCCCGGGACCTTGAAATAGCCCCACCTGTCGGTGGGCACCCGGTCGGCCTTCGTCTCGGCCGGCTGCCAGCGCCACAGGCCGTTTACGCAGATGCGTTCACGCGTGGGAGTGGTTTCGCGATACGCCTTTCCCACGTCCCACACCGCTTCCACGCCTGCGGGCAGCGAATCGCCGGATTGCGCCTCGGACGCCCTCTGCGCTGCACCCGAGATCAGAGAAACCACAACCGCGATCCAAAGCCGTTGATACATTCTCATGACGTTCTCCCCTCGATTTGTCAGTGTCGATGACGAACTGCTGGGTTGCACGGCCCACCCTCAAGGCAACCGTTGCGTGAGAACTGGTGGCAACCACAAGCGCCGCAAGAGCTGTGGAGGTCCGCAGCAGCATCGAAAACCCTCCCGCGAAATCGCCGTGCAAGTCTGGTTTTGTCTACCCTCACGCACCATAAGGATAAGAACTTGGATCATCCTCATATCCCCGCCAGAAGGCGGGGCTGGGGTGACATAGATCAAAGTATTCAATCCTTGAATCCTTGACAATTTGCTTTACCCCATCGGCTTCGCACCTGCCCCAGCCGATTGTAAATCGTGCCCGCGTCCTTCCCGCCGCCTCATTGTCCGACAGGAACGCTACTCTCCCTGAAGGGTCACGTCAACGAGAAAGCCGGCGGCTGTTCGCGAAAAACGCTTTGCCGGGGAACAGCATCTATCGTGTCCCGGAAGAATTGCGTCCTGTTGGAGTATCAAGCAGCAGTGGAATGGCTGTCGTCTGGAAGGACAGCGGCCTGTGGGGCCTGACAAGCGCATGCTGCCGGCAGAGGTTATCCCTCCTGACACAGCAACTGATCCAATGAAACGAGAAGGCTGTTGCCGTGAGTTCGACCTCCAGCTCAAAAGGAAAGAAAACTCAACGAAGGTTACAGTTCGGGTCTGTGACTTCCGACAGTAAACGGCGCGACCATGTCGGAAACAAGAAGACTCCGAACCTAACCTGCTTTGTCTGCCTGAGTTGCAAGCACCTTGTTTGTTGCACAAACAGCGTCAACTCGGTGGCCCGTTAGACGCAGTGGACACGAAGACCAAATCCCACAGGGTCGCCATGGCCCGCCAGGGTTGTCTCTCCGATCTCCGAGCGGGCCTTCCAGAGACGCGTCAATCCCCACCAAGCTGGCGGGCTTCCGTTAACAGAATTGGAGGGAGCTTGCCGGAAGGAGTCCCATAACAACTCCCACAATCTACTCAGCCAAATCGGGATTCTTATGGGTTTCCGGGCTTCATTCCAGGGGACGCGGCGCATTCAGGAGTTTCTGCCCCTTGTTGTGTTCAGCTTCATCTGTCGCGTGTGTGCGGTCTTAGGGGACGGTCAAGGCTGTGCAGATAACGCCCGGCAGGCGAGAAAAGACACGCAATGCCTCACATACGGGCCCGATCTGCGTTGACGAGTTCCGGGGTCCGTGCCAGGCCCTGGCACCCCCTTTGGAGTGCGGGAGCGACGCTCCCGCTTTCGAAGGCTGAAGCATCGCTTCAGCACTCCAAGGCTCCACGGGGATAAACCGCAGACAACCCTCGGCGACGGCCGCCTTTGTGCACTCTGCCCATTCTCCAGCGCGGAAGTGCGCCCTCACAAAGACACGGAATTTCTGGTGGACTTTGCTGCGGTGTGGGTGTATTATGAGCGGTGGTCGCGAAATGCGAGCGTAAGGTCCGCAGCACGGCGAATGCGATCAATCCGAAAGGAAGGCCAAAGATGATGAGAAAGAAAAACAAGGCCTTCACTCTAATCGAGCTATTAGTGGTCATCGCTATTGTCGCTATTCTCGCTGCACTTCTCCTTCCTGCACTTCAATCCGCGAAAGAAAGGGATCGGGTGGCGACGTGTCTGTCGCACATGAGGCAGCTCGCTCAGGCTGTGCACATGTACCTCACCGATTTCGAGGGGCACTTCCCGAAGACGGCGCCCGCCAGCAGGAATCATCTTGCGGACTGGGTGTGGGGCGGGAACGTCGTGCCGCATCCTCAGCAGGCGGGGGCGATGGCACCCCGGACGTGTGTAACATGTGGCGAACAAGCCGCGATATCGAGGTTGACTTGGATGTATGAACTCATTGCTTGAATACCGTTGCGGAGGGAGGAGGGCGGCCCGGCGCCTGGCCCGATCCCGACATGCTCGAGGTGGGCAATGGCATCAACAATCCACAGGAGGAAATGGCCCGCTTCAGCCTTTGGTGCGTGATTTCGGCGCCGTTGATATTGGGGAACGATGTTCGGGACATGTATTCGTATGTAAAGCATATCCTCGGCAATACCGAGGCGATCGCCGTTAATCAGGATAATGCGTTTAACGACCAGAAACTGGTGGCAACGAGACCGGACTGTAGCGAGGTCTGGGCCAAGCCCCTGGAGGGCGGAGCAAAGGCCGTTGTCCTTTTCAACAAGACGGATGCGCGGGCCACGCTGTCGGTGTCATGGGATGAGATCGGGTTGCCACCCGGCGTGGCGCAGGTGCGCGATTTGTGGGAACATACCAACCTGGGAACGTTCACCGACACCCACGCTGCGAGCGTGCCTTCGCACGGGTGTGCTTTTGTAAAAACCGTGAGCGGAAACAACCCAATTCCGAAGCCCCCGGCAACGTTGGTTCCCAACCCGCAGCCTCTTCACGTCACGCCCTTGAAGAAATCCGGATGGACGATCACGGCAAGTCCAGCGAATGTATACGATAAGGCCAAGGGCAACCCTCATAGGCTGATTGATGATGATGTCGATACGGCGTACTCCATTAACCCTACTCAGGAAAGCGGACACTGGGGGATCATCGATATGAAATCGCCGCAGACATTCAATGCGGTGGTACGTGATGGCGACAAGAAGGGGCCGAATATACCGCCGTACGAAAGTGACAGCATGGTTCATAGGTGGGAAGTCTTCACCTGCGACGATGGAGCCACTTGGGGCAGGCCAGTGGGAACCGGCATGTGGGGGCCCCGCGCCACAACGGCGCTGATGCGTTTTCCGGAGCAGACCGCACGATATGTCAAGATAGTCTATAGTCGGACGGTTGAAACGAGCAACGATCCTGGCGGCTGGGGCGCGGAGGAGGGTGTAGACGAACTGTATGTGGCCAATGTGGAAGGCGACACGCGTCAAGAAGAATGACGGGGTGGCAGCACGCGGGGTCTCTCCGTTTAGGTCACGGCCGGGGACGCTTGGCCCTGCAACCGAACGCCTGTTGCCGCGACCACGCCGGCAGCGTGTTGCGCAGCCGCCGACTTTGGAAAGGAGCAAGTCATGAGCGTAACTGCGAAACGAGCACTATCTCGTCGTGAATTCCTCAAGAGCACGGGGCGAATTGCCGCCGCTTCAGCGTTGGCGGGGGCAGCCTTCCCGCCGGTTCACGCTGCAGAGAACAACACGATCCGCTTGGCGCTGGTCGGCTGCGGCGGACGCGGCACTGGGGCCGCGGCGAACGCCCTCGCCACCAAGAGCGGCCCGATCAAACTCGTGGCGATGGCCGATATTTTCGAGGAGCGCCTCAGACGCAGCTATGAGGCCCTGAAGAGTGCGGCCACCCGGCTTGAGGGGTCCGCTGACCGCTGGGTCATGGGCTTCGAGGCGTCCCAGGTGGATGTGACCACTGACCGTCAATTCCTCGGCTTCGACGGCTATCGAAAGGCCATGGATTGCCTCAGGCCGGGCGATGTCGTCATCCTCACGACACCTGCGGCGTTCCGCTGGGTCCATTTCGGCTATGCCATTGCGAGGGGCCTCAACGTTTTCATGGAGAAGCCGACAACCGTCGACGGGCCCAGCACCCGTAAGATGCTTGCGCTGGCCGAACACTCGGCCAAGAAGAACCTTAAGGTAGGCGTGGGCCTCATGTGCCGCCACTGCAAGGCCCGCTGGGAACTTCTGGACCGCATCCGGACGGGCCAGATCGGCGAGATCACCTTCATGCGGACATATCGGCTGGTCGGGCCCGCAGGTTTCACCGGCCGCAAGCCAGACAACATGAGCGAACTGCTGTACCAGGTTCAGCGGTACTTGAGCTTCCTGTGGGCCGGCGGCGGCCTGGTGCATGATTACACCAGCCATAATATCGACGAGTGCTGCTGGATGAAGGGCTCCTGGCCGGTCCGTGCCCAAGGCTCGGGCAGCCGTTGCTACCGCGGCGACGCGGTGGACCAGAACTTCGACCACTACTCGGTGGAATACACCTTCGTCGATGGCACCAAGCTGTTTATGAATGCCCGAAACATGCGGGGCTGCTACGGCGAGTTCGCCAGCTACGCCCATGGAACCACAGGCTCCGCAGTGATCTCGACCGATATGCACACGCCGGCCAAATGCCGCATCTACAAGGGCCACAACATCGTCAAGAGTGATCTGGTCTGGGCGTTCCCCCAGCCGGAGCCCAACCCGTACCAGCTCGAATGGGACCACTTGATCGACGCCATCCGCCAGGACAAGCCCTACAACGAGGCGAAGCGCGGCGTCGAGGCGGGCCTCACCCAGATCATGGGCCGGATGGCCTGCCACACAGGCCAAGTGGTCACGTGGGAGGAGGCCCTCAACCACACTCACGAATTCGCCCCCGCCCTGGACAAGTTGACGATGGACTCGCCGGCGC
>JABMQX010000311.1 GCA_013203085.1 bacterium
ATCCTTTCCGCATTCTGAGGGTGCACGGCGACCCAGATGTCCATATCGGCGGTCGCGCGCGGATAGCCGTGATAGGCTACAGCGTAGCCCCCGATGAGCAAGTACTCAACCTGATGGGCGTTGAGCAATCTCAAGAACTCTTTGAAGTCGGGCGGTAGATTGACTGGCGCCATAGTTCAGTTGTCGCAAGGTTTCGACGGCTCGTAATCGCTCGTGGGGCGATCTGGACAGCCAAAAGTCCTTCTCGTCCGACGGGCCGGACAGCGGTATAACCGTAAAAGCCGTTCTGCTTACCCTAAGAGAGCCAAGCCTGTCCATAGTTCACCATGTTATTCGGAGAAGCGAGAACCTGGGGCTGGACCACCTTCCTGCGCTATAGCTCCCGCCAACGATTCGCTGCCCGGGCATCGCCCCCGATGGTCAACCCACCAGCTACGTTCCTTCGTCAGACGACGTCGGGCACACCTCAATATTAGTGGCTCTTTCTTATTTCTTCAAGGGTCGCTTTTGCCTCAGGGGACTTGGTGAAAACCTTATCCAGATTCTCACAAGGAAAGTCGCCACAATAAGCGCAATTCTCGACTTTCTTCTCAAACCCGCACTGTCTCACGGCACATGAAGGAATTGCCTAGCGGTGCTACCTTCCGGTCCTGACGAGGTTCACAACACTCCATTGCATGAGACCCGAAACTCAACGCTTCCCTTCATAGTTCCCCGGCCGAAGCTAAGAACCTCAATCGGGAATTGTGTCCTGCTATAGCGGATTGCAGATTACAGGGCACCGCTAACTCCCCACCTAGCGCAGCCGAAACTGCTCTTCAATGGCCCGCCCCCCTCCGCAGCCCGGAGGCCGGCGCGCGCCGCGTGGCAGCGCCTAAACCCGGCGGGCCGCCCGCTCCCGCGCTTCAACCTCTCAACGCTCGCTGAAAGCCTTGTCAACCCTCTCAAAGTCGCTTTTGAGAACAATTGCCCTGCGCTTGTAGATCCTATGAGCCACTTTGGTCTTGAACCTTTCAGAAGCCTCCACCTCGCTGGAGTAGAGCGCGCTCACCTGCACGTGAACCCAGGTTCCGGCTTGGGACATCAGTTTCCGCACGTAATCGTCGTAGGCGGCTTTGCCCTTCAAGCCGATTACAAGCTCCACGGCCATGGTGTATTCCTCACGGGGCCCAAGGGTGATCCTGCGCGGGGGGGCGAACGCAATGCGACGTGCCTTCGAAGGCCCCTCCCCCACCTTGAGTTCCCTGAATACCTCTATGTCCCTCGCAGCTGCTCTGCCTATGTTTTCTATTCGATATTGCACACTGACCTTAACGGCCTTCCTGTCAGGTATAAGTTCGTACCGATAGAACTCTTGCGAGTCTTCGAACTTCTGGGGAGCCAGGACGACGTACGGCCTGTTCTCCTTGAGGAACTGCTCACGCGACGCCGCGAGGGCCTTTTTGGCCGTCTCGTTGCTGTCCTCGGAGACTCGTATGGCCCGTTCCGACAGTCGATTTGCCCTGCGCGCCGACCTCCAGCTCAACACAGCGGCCCCCAGCGCGAGAACTCCGATAGCCAACGTGATGACGCCGTAGATTCGGACTCTTGCTGCCATCGCAAATCTCCTCCCTGTCGCTGGCGACCAACCGCCGGCGAACGTGCACGGTCACTTCGATCTCCGCGACGTTGATCACACGCCCCGGGCAACACATTTTGAATGGCGTGTGACCGCGCAGCGCAATGGGCACTGGCGCCGCCTTCTCGCGCTTCAAATAAAGCTGCTGACTCCCATCGACTAGGGTCAGCATCGGGAGCGTGCACCGCCTGGCGGTCGCGCAAACTGCCTCCCTAAAATGCTGTTCACACCGCAATCTCCAGAAGCTTATCCTTCTCGGTGAGCCTTACATCATTTACATCCACAGACAGGCATGCCTCGAATGCCTCGTAGAGGTTGCTGAGCAGTTCCTCGAATGTTTCTCCCTAGGTTGCACAGCCGGAGATAGAGGGTACTTCCGCCTAGTACGCGCCTTCTTGCGCTTCGTGTACTATCACTTTCAGCTTGATCTCGCTTTCCCCTCCCGTTTGAGGAAACAACCGTGCACGCGAAGGCACCTAAGCAACGCGAGCCACTTGACTTGAGCGTAACCGTGTCACGTATGGCGCCCGCTGGCACCGCACGCAACCCATCCTCTCGGCGGTCCTGAAGAATGAGGGCAATGGCGTCGGCAAGACTCGCGCGTGCTTTTTCCTTGCTTTTCCCCTGCCCATTTGCTCCGGGGATCTCCGGACAATAGGCGATGTACCATTCGCCGTCGCGCTCAATGATCGCCGTAAACTCATTGTGCATAGACACACTTCCTTCCCTGCCTTGTACTACTGTGCTGACGGTCGTCAAAAGTCCTTGCCTGAAATGGTCCTCAGACCGCAATCTCCAGAACCTTATCCTTGTCCGTCAGTAACGCCGCCGGCGCCGCTCCGAGGGAGGCTACTTCGACTTCTCCTCCAAGACCTTCTTCAACTTCTTGAAATCAATGGTCTTCGCCAGCTTGACGAGGAAGCTCGTGTCCGTAAGGCCCGTACCGCCTATGTTCAACTGAATGCGGTTCTCAAGCACCAGGAATATCAAGCCTCGCTTCTGTTTCTTCCTAAAACTCTCCTCGACGGCCATCTTTCCGAGCATGAGTTTCCTCTGGTAGCCATCCGCCGTTTTCCTCTCCTGAGGCTTCCACGGCTGCTTCATAAAGAAATACGGATTGCCGGACCCGAGGTCCTCCATGATGAAAGTAACAGTCTGGCCGCCTTTCCGATAGACCCTGCTGACCTGCGTAACAGCGAAG
>JABMQX010000312.1 GCA_013203085.1 bacterium
AGGGGAAGAAAGTGTTCACCAGTTCGATTGCCTCGATCCCAAATTCCTGCCTCGCCACCTTTGGAAAATCAATCAACTTGAACTCCCCTGCGAAAAACCGGCGGTTAACCGACCATCCCGCGAGGGAAATCTTGTAGTCGCCAATCCGCCTCCCTTTCTCTGCCGCGAGGTCTCCCGCCGCCAGCGCAGCCCCTATTCCCGCTGTCGTCTGCGCGCATTTCCCGATGAATTGCCGTCGAGTGATGTTTCTCAAATCCATGAAAGCATCTCCCTTCCTTATCGAGTCCCATTTCATAAACGATATGTTCTTGAGCCGTCTTGAACCCATGTATCCGAGAAAGATCCGGTGGGATCAGCCCATTCGACTCGCATTAACCGATAGTACCTCCTTCTCGCCCGCCAGCTCCGCTATGCGTCCCCGAGGTAGTGTCGCTCGTCGCAACAACTTCCTCACTCAGGTCCATCCACTCCCAGTCGCGAAGGTCATCCTTTGCTTCCACCCGATACTTTACGCCATCGAGCGGTCTCCATGCAATCTTTGTGCCCGTAGCGCCCTCCCGGAAAAACGTTCTTACGCCCAAGTAAAGCCTCACTCACGGGCGGTCAGTATCCAGAATTGTGAATGATTGACCCCGGCCTCTGTGTGCAGATGGTAGGCGAACTTGAGGGAAACGAGAACAAGTCCGATGTTTATGGACGCTATCAGTGAAAGCCCCGCACACCGCGACAGCTAAGACGGCCTTGAGAATCTTCCCTTTCGAGCCGGGGTTGCCCCCGAAACTCAGAATTTGGCGGCCTTGATTATAGCGGGGTCGAGGTTCGGGAACTTCTCGAGGTATTCGATCCTCTCCCTCTTCAGATTTCCGGAGTAATCCTCGATAGTCTTCGGAAGATAGAACTTGGGAAGGTCGAAGCGGCTAATGTCAATCCCTTCCACTTTTTTCGGCACCTGCACTTTCCAGAGAGGGGCGTCGGTCCAGTCGATTGTTCCCTTTGCGATGCCGCGGATGATGGAGGCCATTTCCCCGATCTGCACGCGGGTAACGCCCTGTTTGACGAGGGGCACTCCGTCTTCCACGGCGACCCTTATCTCGCCGATACCTCCTGTGTTGAGGAGATAGCACTGAACCTTGTCCTCGTGGCTCTTGACGAAATCATAGAACCAGTTGCCCTCCTGCGCTTCGTCGCCGATTAGAAACGGATTGGTCCCCACGATCCTGACCGATTGCCCGGCTTTCCTCGGGTCGCTGCCAGAGCTTTCGATTGATTCGCCGAGCATAAAAGCCCCCGCGGCCTCTTCGGGGGTGAGTTTCGATGCTATCGGGACGACGGTGTTGCGACGTGTGATAAAAGCGATGATCAGTCCGTCCAGGTCGCACAGCCGGGGCAAATCAATTCCCCGGGCGACCGATTCTTTTCCCAGGTCCTCCCTCCGGATCATCGTTCTTCCATTGGCGGTCAAACAGTCCTCGTCGAAATGGACTTTCCCCTCGAAGTCCACCATCACGTTTTCGAGGATGGCGTGGGGGCTCGTGCAGGCTCGGTACAGAGCGGGTTGGATATCTATGTCCAACGCTTCGGTCTTGACGTAGTATCCGATTTCCGTGCCGAAAGCCGAGCCATCTTTTCGGAGAAAAACCACGTCGTCCTGAAGGACTTTGGCGGATTCACCTTTCGCCGTCAACCCATTGTTATGACACGAATGGGTAGTTTTGCCTGTAGCGGTCAGACCGAAGAGGATCATGCCGTAGCGGCGAAATTTGCCCTGCTTGTCGCTGGCGACGAGGAGTTTCATTCCCGCGTGCAGGCCGAGCATGTTTTGCTGCTTTGCCTGCCACATCGCCATCCGGAGGAACCCTTTCTTCACCTCGCCGTAGTAGTCCGTCCCCAGAACGTACGTGATACCAGCCCGTGGGAAGACGAGAATCTGACGGCTGGACTCCGGCCATTCAGGGATAAAGACGATAGACAGATCGGGCCCGGGCCCCGCAGGCTGTTCGAGCATGGCTCCGGAGAAGAAGTGCGCCAGCCGAATGGAGTCCTTGCGGTGAACAGAAAGATACAGCTTGCACTGAGGGACGAAATGGCGGTTCTTCCCCATGAACCTCTTCGCGCGAACAAGGGGAGCGTGTTTCAGATACTCGTAGAGCTTAATCATCGTGGATGGGAGGTTCCTCACGATGCGCTTCTGGTGTTCGTTGAGCCTCTTTTGTTCAACGTCCCGCCCCCCGAGATAGACCGTCAAGGCTGCGCTCCTGTTCTTGACAGTTGATGCGAAATTGTAGTTCCCAAAACTCGTCTGCGTCCCGTATTTTTGGGCTTCAGAGCGGATCGTTTCATTATCCGGCCGGGTCACGTTCGGCCGGAGCGGCAGCAGCTCCACCATCTTGACTGCTTCCGCCTCGATTTCCCTGACTACCTCTCTTGGTGTTTTGGCCACGATGACATCTCCTCTTTGCGACGTTTTTTAGAATTGTGCTCGTTTTCTCCAAATGCGCTCTTGGCCGCGACGAACGAGAGGCGGCATCATTAAGCGCTGAGATTGTTTATACACGGTCGTTTTTGCATTTGCAAGAAAAACCTCTCTTTCAAGGAGTTTTTTGTAAATGAACGCCTTTCTGCGCAGAAAGCGCACTTTTACCGGAAATGGCCGAAACCGGCCCATAACACCGAGAATTTGGAATATGGGCCAAAAAAGCGCCGTCGGCCGCCTTCTTGAGCAATAATGACCTTTTTCCTCAATTCTGGCCATCGCTGGCGAAAAGTGACCGTGCGGGGACAAATGAGCGGGCGAGGCGTCATCGGCCGGAAAATGCACTCCTGCAAGAAGAACTTCTCAATTCGCCTCCCCACGCAAGCCCCATCGCTTCTGCTGTATGGATACAACCTTTTGGCAGCATCTGCAGTTACTTTAGCCGATTTTCTCATTTTTTGGCACACGAGAGGCCGGCCAGTCTTTCGGGTCTCGGGTCCAGCCAACCCCCCAGAACACGGCGCGGTTGCATCCGGCCTTCAGGCTATTCTGTCCACTTGATACCGCAGGGGGGGGCCGGGTTCTTTCGAGAGAGGGTCACGAGCCGCAAAGTTGCCGGTGGTTCATTACGCCCCGGTCAGAAGCAGATGAGGCAGGATTTCGGATTATTCAGATTTATGTGGTTGGATGATTACCTTAATGGATTCCTTGGCTTCGGCGACAAGCCGGAAACCCAGACCTGTCTCTCCCAAGCTTAACCGATGCGTGATCATTCTCTGCACAGGTATGCGGCCGGCACGAATTAGTTCTATTGCCACAGTGGCATCCAAAGGGCTGTTGCCGTATGACGGCATTACTCTTATTTCATTGCGCCAAAATTCATTCACCGGAATGGGAAGATCTATACCCGGGTCTGTCGGCGCGAAGAAAAGAACGGTGCCCCCGCGCTCCACAGATTGCAGCGCCTGCGTGAAAGCAGGCAAAGCACCGGTACACACGATCACCAGGTCGGCAGGTCTGTTGTCGTTGAGCTGCCGCACGCGGGCAGGAACATCCTCCTCCGCGTCTATTACCGCATCGGCTCCGAATTCCCTGGCCGCCTTGAGACGGTATTCGTTGATGTCCGTCGTAATCACTCGTCCAGCCCCTGAGGCGCGAGCCAGTAACAGATGGAGCAAACCGGAGATACCGCTGCCCAGTATGACTACACTTTGCCCCGGCTGTAGCTGCGCTACTCTCTGCCCACGGATGACGCAGGCCAACGGCTCAACAAACGCGCCCTCTTCGAAGGAAACCTCGTCAGGCAGTACAAACACCCCGCGGTCGACGTTCAGCGGGGGTACCCGTATGTATTCAGCAAAGCCACCAGGATCATAGTTTGTAGTATGTAAAGTCTCACAGGCAGTGTGATGGCCGCTCAGGCAGTAGCGACAGGTATTGCACGGTATATGATGGGAAACGAATACCCTGTCACCGATTTTGTAACGCTCTATACCTTTCCCTACTTCGGCGATCTCACCCGCAATTTCATGTCCCAGCACCAGTGGGGCCTTTTTGATTCGATACCATTCCATGACATCGCTTCCACAGATGCCACTGGCTAATACTTTTACTAATAGCTCCCGAGGGCCGATCTGTGGCGTCGGCATTTCCTCTAACCGCACATCTCGGTTGTTGTAATACATTGCCACACGCATGATATTTCCTATTCTAACTATGGATGCTTAGCTGTGGTCATTGGCTATTTCTAACATCATTGAATAGCTCGTGCGCTTCTTTGGCAGTAGCATTTTCATGAACTATTGCACGCAGGGCTCTGGCCATAGCCACAGGATGAGCGTTTTGCCAAACGTTTCTCCCCAGGTTTATGCCGATGGCGCCCTTTTGCATGCCGTCATAGACGAATTCGAATACTTCGAGTTCCGTTTCACATTTCGGCCCCCCCGCCACAATCACTGGAACTGGACAACTGTTTACGACCTTGTCAAAGTCTTCCTCACACCAATAAGTCTTCACGACCCGCGCGCCCAGTTCCGCAGCGATTCGGCAGGCCAATGCAAGATAACGAGCCCCTCGTTTTTCCAACTCCCTACCGACAGCCGTTACAGCCATGACCGGGATGCCATAATCTTCGCATTCATTGGCAAGCTCCGCAAGATTCAGTAGCGTCTCGTGCTCGTAGTCGCTACCTACAAAGACGGAGACGCCGACAGCAGACGCGTTAAGCCGAATAATCTCCTCAATAGAAGTGGTGAGAGCTTCGTTTGCCAGATCTTTCCCTACCACGCTGGTGCATCCAGACACCCTGAGAACAATGGGCTTACTGTTCGCAGGATCCACGCATGAGCGCAATACGCCTCTGGTTACAAAGAGCGCATCGCAATAAGGGAGGAGTGGCTTGATCGTCTCGCCCGGTTTCTCTAAGCAGCGAGTCGGCCCTTGAAAATACCCATGATCTATCGGCAAAAAGAAGCAGTGGCCGTCAGGTTGAATAACCTGGCTCAGCCGGTTTTTCATTCCCCAATCCATTCTTCATTCCTCCTTAGAGTATTAAAGTTGAAGCAACAACATACAGAGAGCTATCTCAAATCCCTTCACAATCTTTTAATGCTATTTCTCCGGTTCAGGCCTCACGATTAAATAGCCTTTCTCTATTAACCAATGATGGAATTGGTAGGTGGTATATCTGCAATTCGCCTTACACGTCTGCCTGATTTTCTCATATTCTTCAGAGCCCTGTTCTTGAGCGTCCAGCTCCAACTGTACTGGACACTTCACGTCCTTGCAAAATTCCCTCCGTTTGTAATGTACATATCCCTTGATTGACATGGGCATACTCTCCTAACCCTTCATCCCTTGAGGACATCGCATAAGGACTTGTGGGAACATCAAGACTGGAGCGCACTGGCGGATACGCGCACGGTTGAAGGCCGGGGGGTGAGACTGTATCCGAATGCCCGCCCCGCAAGCCACCGAAGCACAAATGTGCCCCCCTCAGCTATCTACCCGGCTTCAGCGAATGTGCCTTGCCATTCCACCCTATTTTTCGTCTTCTTTCTCTTCTCCCCGGAAGCCTTTTCTCAGTTCCTCCCTTTCCCTATGTCGGTCATACCTGGTGCGATCCTTGTGAACCTTCGTGGCAGGGTCGATTTCCCAGACTTTTCTTGGCTTAGGGCGCTGCGGCTTTTTCTTCTTCTGCATCCTCCAAACCTCCAATTACCCTCCTCTCTCCCACCTCAGCCTTTTCGGCGGTGAATAGGCAATCGCAGGGGGCTCAGAGACAAGTGATCGATTTCCCCTGAAAAGTGTCCTGTCTCGGTGGCTTTGGTCGGCGGCGATCACTCTCCTTTCTTCAGCAAATTGACTCGATACTGCACCTGGCTGAGAGCTCTTATCTTCGCAACTTCCTCCCGGTTCAGAAACCTCATCTTTCCGACGCTCGTTCCTGCCACAAGGGCTTGTGCGGCCGCTTCAACCAGCATCGCTCTGTAAAATGCTTCTCTCAAATTATGTCCTACCGCGATGATCCCGTGATTCCCCAGAAGAGCCGCGTTCGCTTTGACGATAGCACCTGAAACAAGCTCAGCGATCTCCTCACCGCAAGGCATCGCGAATGGCAATGTTGGCACGTCGCTGCCAATGATTGCCACGAAATCCGGGAACATCGGGCGCAGCGTGACTCCCGCGCTGGCAACGCCCGTTGCGAAAGGCGAATGTGTGTGCACCACAGCCTTCACGTCGTCTCGCACGCGGTAGCAGGCCAGGTGCATCGGGAGCTCCGAACTCGGTCTTCCCCTTTTTTCGAGGACCTTCCCACTCGCAATTCCAACCGGAATGTAGTCCTCCTCTTTCACCTCTTCGAAGGGCACTCCGCTCGCTTTGATGAGCATCACGTTGCGGCTGCGAGCGCTCATGTTCCCGCCCGGACCGACAACCAAATGCTCGTCAGCAATCCGCTTCCCGAACCTGACGAGTTCTCTGCGTAGCTTCTCGTATTTCATTCGTTGTCCTCTTCCGCGTACGCCGTGGCATTCTCACGGGCAGGGGCTTCCTCCGTCGTGTTCAACTCTCCGGGGGCAACTCTCTGTTACAGAAGCGGCATATCTTGGCTTTTGCCTTGATCCATTCCGCGCAGAAGGGGCACTCTTTCATATCTGACTGGCCCGGGGATTGTTCGTCTGTCGTCCTTGCCCGCATGCGCATCATCCTCTCCCGATACTGTTCCTGCTGCTCGAAGATGGCGTTCCGGAAAGCTTTCGGGTTAATGATTCTTGCCTCTTCAGTGATTCCCCCTTCCCCGGTGGTCTGGGTCCGGATCGTCCCATAACCGAAAAGTCTACCGGGGAACGACTGGGAGACCATGACATTGGTTATCTTGTCAAGAGGGGACTCCCTGGAGCGAATCGTGAAAACCCCCTGCTCGTCCACTACTCGCTGGTTCGTAACCACCCAGATGTCCCTTTGCCAGGCCAGTGTCTTGACAACGGAGATAAGGGCGACAACTACGAATCCATAACCGATGTATGGCCCCATCTTCGCCTTGCCAAACCATATCCACAGCACCAGAAGCGCTATTGCCAGGGCATACAGCGACAAGACTGTCACAGGATGCCTCTGGGTGGTCATGATAATCTCTTCGTTTTGTCTCAGCTTAGTTCTCATACCCCCTCCTTCGAGTTTTTCGCCCACCCGAATGCGTGTGTTAAGGTCCCTTGCCTCGCTCAGCGTTACGTCGCGTGCGGGGCATCGTCGCGCCGGACAGCGAGGGGCGGATTGACGATGTTTCGTATAGCGATGGCTTTCTCGAGCAGGGCTGGCAGCTTGTCCAGCGGCAGCATCGTCGAGGCATCGCTTAGGGCGCGGTCGGGCTCGGGGTGAACCTCCAGGAACAATCCATCGCATCCCGCCGCGACAGCCGCCTTCGCGAGGCAGGGAACAAATTCCCTATCCCCTCCGGAGGCGCTCCCGAGACCACCCGGCCGCTGAACGCTGTGCGTGGCATCGAATATCACCGGATAGCCCCAGGACTGCATGACCGGAATCGCCCTCATATCGCTCACGAGGCAATTGTACCCGAAACAAGTCCCCCGCTCCGTCAGCAAGATGTTCCGATTGCCGATTCTTTCGATTTTCTCGATGACGTTCTTCACCTCCCAGGGCGAGAGGAACTGTCCTTTCTTGATGTTGACGACCCGGGCTTTCTCCGCGACAATCTGCACCAGGTCCGTTTGCCGGCAGAGGAACGCCGGAATCTGAACAACGTCGGCTACTTCGGCGACGCGCTCCACGTCAAAACCGCAATGGACGTCGGTCAAAATCGGCACCGACAGTTTCGACTTGATAGCGGAGAGAATCTCGAGCCCTTTCTCGAGCCCCGGCCCTCGGTAGGAGTTTGCGGACGACCTGTTCGCCTTGTCATACGACGACTTGAAGATAAAAGGTATGCCAAGTTCCCCGGTCAGGATCTTCAGGCGGGACGCAATTTGGAAACACTCCTCCGTGTCCTCTATGACGCATGGGCCTGCAATGAGAGCCAGGGGGCTGTTCTGGCCAATTTCGATTTCCCCGATCAAAATCTGTCTCACCGGTCCTCCCCTTCCTTGAATGTGATTTGGGGGCCGCCGCACGAGAACGGAAACCGGTACGCGGGCAAGCGATGGCCCCGGTTCGCACCTCCTCCATCAACAACCAACAAGACAACCCGAATCGGCGTCGCGGAAACGCTCGCGTATCGGACGCTGTCTGACTGCGATCATCGCTTCCTACGGACGCTTGATGCGACCATAGATGTAAAGAACTGCTATGTCCCGCGAACGCGACAGCAGTCTAACAAACGCGACAGCACACCGCAAGTTTTTTCCGCTCCGATGCGTTTTCTCTGTTGTGGACGTCGCCGCAAAAAGGGCCGAGCGGTGTGCCGAAGTAAGAGCCTATAGGCAATGTTCGCATTCCTATGCGGCTGGGAATATGGCATAATCCGCTCAGACCAAAAGGCCTTTGGCGGTCGCCTTTGTGCGATTCGGGAAAAGGCGGACATCTGAAAGGAGCCATTGGAGATGAGAGGTTGCACAGCGGCATCGGTGATAGCTCTCCTTGCTGGGGCACTGGTTTGCGATGGCGTGGAGTGGATTACGCCCACAGCGAAAGAAGGGAAACCGACCTGGGGGATAAAAGGCGGAATAGTCTTCGGCCTGTGGCCGGCTTCGCTGAGCGGACCCGGAAAAGGCGGCCCTCGGGGATTGATCAGGGTCGGCTATGAACGGGACGGCAAGACCGAGCTCATAAATTTCATTGCTGTCGAGCCGGTGAACGACAAGGGGGCAAAAGGTCTCAGCGAGCTGGAGTGGAGCGCCGCGGACAACCGGCGCGGAAAGAAAATGTGGGCTTCTGTGTCGCGATTATCCCGCCAGCCGCCGCCGGTCCCGCCTTCTGGGCGAATCACACGCCCTGAAGCGGCGAAGCCCGGAGTTGAGGAGATCAGCGTGGTCATCCACATTGAGAGGTTTCAGAACGGTTGCCATCCTTATCTCGTAGCTTCCGTCCGGAGCGACTGTCCCGAGGAGCTTGTGCTGACCGTCCATCACAAGGGCGATAGCGCGAAAATGCGGTATTGCATACTGACCGCCACCATGGGGAATTACGAGAGGCTCCGCCTCCTCTGGCTGAAAGACAAGGTGATAAACAGCAAAAAGCTCTACCGAGCTTACGACGGGAAAGATTTTTGCGAGAAGGAGCTTTATCCCTTGAAGGAGCTTTTCATAAACGCAAAGGGCGATGTAATTGTAGCGGGCACGACGGATGAAGAGGATCCCCGCGCGGTGCGAGCGGCGCCGCTCCGGCTGTCGTGGTGGAATTACAGAGCCGATAAGGTTACGCAGTATTGGAGGAAGCCGAAAGGCGAATACCGCAAGGGCCTTCACGTCAGGGTCAACGGCAGAGCCTACTATTGGGCCTCAAACCTTCTTATCCCCAACGGCACAGCCTTCGAGAATTTCGAGATGCGGGAGAGCTATTATCCCGGGCAGAAATTCATCTTCGGGATTACACGGCGAACTCCTGAGAAACTCGGTTTTCGGAAGTTGCAGGAGTGATCTCACGTTGGCGGAACGCCGCTTCATTCCCCGGTGATGATTTCACCGGCTCCCTGAGAACGAATGCGGAGCTGTCTCGCGGCTCCTTCTCCGAAAACCCCGTCCATCTTCGCGACATATTCAGCCGTCATCTCCCGTGGGACAAAAGCGAGGATTGTGCCGGCGAAGCCGCCGCCGTGCACGCGGCAGGCCCCTTTTCCACTCAGAACTTTTTGGGTGAGGGCAAGGGCGAGCGTCAAGCCTTGCTCTTCCGGTCGCTCAGGGTCATAAACGTTCTGGAGCAGCATCCAGGAGCTTCGCCCCGATTCGTTTACCAGGCGAAGGAATCGCCTGAAGTCACCTGTTTCCAATGTATCCACCTGCTCGGTGACTCTTTCGTTGTCGGCGAAGAAGTGGAGCGCGCGCAAAATCGCCCTGTCACCGACCCGCCTCCGGAGCTCTTTCACATTTTGCATCAACTGAGCCGCCGAAGATTCTCGCAGAACCTGTACCCCGAGAGCCTTTGCCACTTCCCTCATTTCTTGCGCAACGGCAGAATAGTGACGGGTCAGGTCGGCGTGGCTTCCGCCAGTGTTGACCACCACTACATCGAACCCGCAGGAATCGAAGTCGAAATCAACCTTCTTCACGACAGGGTCGGTCGAGTCAGCGAAATCAATCGTCACCAAGCCCCCGACCGCGATTGTCATCTGGTCCATCAAACCGCTCGGCTTGCCGAAGTATTCATTTTCCGCATACTGGCCCGCGAGGGCGATGTCCTTTGCGCTGACCCTGCGGTCGTTGAAAAGAGAGTTGAGGATCGTGCCGATGAGAACCTCGAACGCTGCGGAAGAACTCAGCCCGGATCCCACAGCGACATCGCTGCTGACGGAGGCATTGAATCCTCCCACTTCATATCCTCTGTCCCGAAAGGCGCGGCAGATGCCTCGAATCAACCCCAGGGACGATTCGCTTTCCTCGTTTTTCTTATCGAGGTCGGCGACGTCCACGACAAAGGGCTTCGTGTATCCCTCGGAGCGAACCGTCACGACACTGCCGGGGCAGCGACAAGCGGCGGCGATGGCATCGAGGTTTATAGCTGCCGCGAGGACTCTTCCGTGGTTGTGGTCGGTGTGATTTCCTCCGACCTCCACACGCCCCGGAGCCCTGAAGAGGCGAACGCTCTGGCAATCTCCTCCGAAATGTCTCTCGTGCTCTCTTATCAGGCGAGCATATCTGGAGAGCTGCGTGGCGATGAGGTTCGGGTCCTCTCCGTAGAGGCGGGATAATACCTGCTTGGCACGTTCTGTCTCGAAGCGTCCGAGAAGTTCCTTGTGAGATGCCATCTCCAGTTCCCTTTTCTCAGAACAGCAACTGCGCCAGGCGAGATTGGTACTCTTTTACCACGGGATTGGTCAGCCCCATAACGACGAATATGGACACCGTCGCTTTTCGGGCGAGACCGTCCCGAAAAGATTTGTCAGTCTCGAGTACCTCGAGGAGCACGTTGAGAGCTTGAACGAACTCGCCCTCCGATGCAAGACATGCCGCGTAGCTTATCTTGCCATCGAGGTTGTCCGGGGGCACGTCGGAGGTTTTGCACTCGTCTGCCGCCTTCTCGCACATCCGCCAAAACTCCACTCCCTCGGTGAGAAAGTGCATGTCCTTTGAAGGCGCCTCCATGCGATTCA
>JABMQX010000313.1 GCA_013203085.1 bacterium
GACGAACAGACAGCTTATTATCAAGCCATCGGCGTATTCGAGAAGCAGGATACCGACCCTACCTTTAACGAGATCAAAGACCAAATCATGGGACAGAGAGACCCCGTCGTTGGCAGGTTCAAAGATTATTACGGGACGGGCTCCGACTCGGGACACGCGGTGGCCATCATCGGATACCACGACGCAGGATGGTTTGGGAAATACTGCATCATACAGGACACAAACGTCACCGTTGTAACGTATCCCATGTCCTGGAGCTACCTGCAATCTCACCGCAGACCATATTTCATCTATGTGGACGGCTCCGGTATGGCTGGCCCCTGATTTCCACGCCGCTTGAATTGCCACATCACCGGCCCTCGCATCTTGCGGGTTAGCAGAGGTGTGAGGGGAGTCGCGCATCATGGCTGCTATGCTGTGAAGGCAATCGCAGATTGACCTCGGCGCCAGAATCTCCTATAGTCAAAGAAAGGAGAGGGGTGTGTTCCGACAAAGGCAAAACCGAAAAGAAGAGGAATAGACAGAGCCCCATGAGCAACAAACCGATTGTAATGCTTTCCAGCTATCCCCCCAGGCTGTGTGGGATTGCCACTTTCTGCGAGGAAGCGAGGGAGTTCATTCAGAAGCGGCATCCTGACCGAAAGGTCTGCGTGATAAGCCACATGGACGGGAAAGGGCCGAACGTCTTTCCGATTATTGACATGTCCCGGAACGACTGGTGGAAGCCCGTCGCAGACAAAATCGAGAGGTTACAGCCTTACGCCGTGCACATCGAGCATGAGTACGGACTCTATGAGTACAAGGACCCCCGCGGGCAAGGGGACGGAAACGAAGGTTTTCTCGCTCTTCTGGAGGCGACAGAGGATTGGCCGGTTGTGGTGGAACCGCATACCGTGCACGGCCGGCTGACAGATTTCGAGGCGGATTTCCTGTATAAGCTGTGCGAGCGTGCAGACGTCGTTTTGTTCAAATGCCATTATCAGAAATGGCGACTGGACTGGAACTTCTTCGGACGGGGCTGGGAGACGCCACGCAACATTATGGTTGTGCCACACGGCGCGAGGTCCGATAAACGCTACCCGCCGGAGGAAATTCCGCGTCTGCGCAAAGAATTGGGCCTCGACCTTCCCTATCTTGGGGAGCATTTCGTGGGTCTGGTAGGGTGGATTCAGTCGAACAAACGGTGGGACATTTTGACCTCAATGTGGGAAGGGATCGCCAAAGATATCAAGGAGCGAACGGGGCAATCATGGGACCTGCTGGCGGCGGGCGCTATGCGAGACCCCGCACACAAGGCGGAGTACGAGCTGTACCGGGGTCAGGTGGAGCTGCTGGAAAAGAAAGGTCTCGCGCACTATTATGAGTTCGTTCCACGAGGAGATACCTACTACAAAGTGATGGCTGTCTGTGACTTCATCGTCCTGCCTTCGACGGACGAGACTCAATCAGGGACGCTGGCGAGGGTTATTGCTGCCGACAAACCTTTCATAACGACGGCTCCAATGGAAGGCCTGACAGCGCAGACGCTGGGAAGCGAAGGGGGCCTCCTGTTTACTACGAAGGAAATGCTTCGGCAAAAGGTCATCCGCCTCGCATGCAAGCCCGAGGTCAGGAAAAAACTCGCGGAAAACATCAAGCGATACCTCGACACGGAGGTTTCGTGGGAGATCGTCGCGGGGCAATACGATGAAGCCTATCGGCTCGCCCGAAAAGCACAACAGTCTCGAAAGAAGGTGGAACTCCCCCTCGAGTTTTAGGAACCGGCAAGGAGCCGGAGTTCCACGGCAAGAGTAATGGAAGTTGAAGAGGCGCGAACGACGCTGCGGCGAGTCTACCAAGTGAAAGAGAAGAATATGCGAATAAGAAGCCGAGTTTTCGTGCCTGAGGCACTGCTCGTTTTGTGCCTTGCGTTAGTGCCTGCAATCGGTTTGGGCCAGTTCTTTCGAGATTCCGATCCCGTCAGGCATTCTGTCAGCGTGTCTCAGACGAATGTCCCGGCCGGCTCAACATTCGATGTGATCGTGGACTTCGAGCTTGATGCCGGCGTCCATCTCTACAAGGACAGAATTTCCTTTCAATGGGAAAAGCTCGTCGGCGCGAAACACGTCGAGGATGTGTTCCCCGAAGCTCTGAAAGTACCAGACCCGTTTGGCGAGGACGAGAACACGATAATCGAAATGTACGAAGGCTCCGTTCAGGTTCTCGCGAGGATGAGATCCACCGGCAAGGAGCGCGACCCGATAACTATCCTCGGTCATTTCGGCTTTCAGGCATGCACGGACGAGATGTGCTATCTGCCGGCAAAAGGCCCTATCGAATTCCATCTCACGACGGTTGCTGCCCTGCCGGGAGAAGCCGTCCCGACGGAAAGAGAAGAGCAGACAAAACCTCCAACGGCTGTCTCTGAGAAGAAGGTCGAAGAGGCCCCCGCCGAGAAGAAGCGTGGAGCTATCTGGCTCATTTTGATGGCTTTTGCTGCGGGGATCGGCGTCAGTTTGAC
>JABMQX010000314.1 GCA_013203085.1 bacterium
GGGTTATCCTGTCCAACTCTTGCCTTCACCTATGCGTCCTCAGCGGGCTGTGCGGTTCCATCCTGAGCCGCCGGTAACTGGAGGGTTACAAAATTCCCTGATTTGCCCTTTCAATTTGTTGGCAATTTGGCTACGATTCATCTCGGACCTCCTGATGGTTACGACTTTGTCTTGCTGTGCAACTTTTACCTCAGGAGGTCTCCTTTTTCATCAGAAAGTTTCCCCATTTTTTTCGTCAAAAAACACCTTCACAGCAGCCATTTTCGATTTCTACCTCGTTACCAATAGGTTGCAACGAGACCCTGCCCGTTTTTGGGGAAACTTCCGGTTTCTTCCAGCAGTGCGAATTCGCTTGCCGTTGGCTTCTTCTTGTGGTAAGAGACAGTGTGTCGAGGTCGTGGGAGTGGTGTAGCTTCACACTTCCTCGGAGGAAACAGATTGCCGCGTCTCGCGGAAGTGAGACTTCGTTTGAGGGCTATCAGCCTCTGGCGTGATGGCATTCCAAAGCGGTTGAGGCGGAAGACAAATCAGCGGCAAGGGGATTGGATTCCTCTTGCGATTCTGAATAGACTTGCGGGTGGCGTCCTTTCGGCGTCGTCGCAAAAGAGTGCGAAAGTGGCGGAATTGGCATACGCGCTAGATTTAGGATCTAGTCCCTCACATGGGTTGGGGGTTCGACTCCCCCCTTTCGCAAAAAGAGGTAGTGTTCCTTTGCAGTTCGCCGCTTGAGTGTTTCGTGATGGGTCAAAAGGGCTGGCGAGCTATTTTGAACGGCGCTGTCCCTTTGTTGAAAAAAGTCAGAAACAAAAATAAGGGTTGAATTCTCAGGTAATCTGTGCATAATTGGGGCAGCGCTTTTCTAGGAAATGGCATCCTGCCATCGGATGGCAGGCGGAAGAGGGCGAGCGTAGCTCAGTGGTAGAGCCTCACGTTGCCAACGTGATGGTCGTGGGTTCAAGTCCCATCGCTCGCTCCATCTTTTTGCTCTCTCCCTCTTCGGGCGCGGGAGCTTCGCCGGGGACAACAGCGGGCTAAACGCTCTCGTCGGAAACGGCTATCGCCGAGCCTTCATTTCGCCGTTCATCCTCGGTGTGGGTGATGCGAAAGTTCGGCGAAATTGGGTTTGTTTCCCGACGGAGCAAAGGGCCTCAAGCGAGGAGGAAGAGGCGGCGATCTCACTCGTAAGTGGTAGGCGACTGAAGAATGGCGGATGACCTCAAAAAAAACGCACCGACAGCCGCTGTTGAACTGGAAGAAATCAGCCAGTGCAAACGGCGGGTAAAATTCACCGTCCCCTACGACGAAGTTGAAAAGGAGTTCAACGCCATCTACGAGGATGTGAAGGCCACGACGCAAATTCAGGGCTTTCGTCCGGGGAAAGCGCCTCGGCAGGTTGTCGAGATGCGAATGGGCAAGGAGTTTCGTGAGACGGCTCTGTCCCGAATCCGCCAGCGCGCCCTCGTCCGCGCTGTCGAGGATCACAAGCTCAAGCTCATCGGTTCTCCCCAGTTCGAGAACATCATCTATGAGAAAGGGAAGCCTTTCACCTTCGATGCCACCGTTGAGGTTATCCCTGACATCGCCCTTCCGGAATACAAAGGGATTAAGATCGAGAGGAGGGACCCGGCTCCTACAACCGAGGCTGACGTTGACGCGGAGTTGGACCGCCTCCGTGAGAATCACGCCTTCCTCAATGACGTCAAGGACCGCCCCCTGAGGGACGGAGATTTCGCTGTCATCACGTACGAAGAAGAGGCAGACGGACAGACCGAAAAGTTCGAGAAACGCTTCGTCGAGGTCACGAAGGAATCCCTTCTCCCGGGATTCGGCGAGAAGATCGTGGGAATGAAGCTCGGCGAGAAAATGGAATTCCAGATTCGCGTTCCCGATGATTACGGAGACAAAGAGGCGGCAGGAAAAGAGATCAATTATCGCCTCGAGATCAATGAGATAAAAACAAAGAGCGTCCCCGAAGCCGACGATAGCTTCGCCAAGAAAATCGGCTTCAAGTCTCTGGAAAACTTGAGAAAGCGCATTCACACAACGCTCACCGAAAGGAAAGAGAGGGAGTCCGAGCAAAATGAAATCGGCCAGATCATGAGATATCTACTGGAAAAGACCGATTTCGAGGTGCCGAGATCCCTTTTGGCCGAGGAGACAAAACGTGGTATGAACTGGCGAATCGAAGCCGCTCTTCGTGCGGGGACGCCGGTTGAACAGATTCGCGAAGAAAGAGAGGAACTCCTCAAAGATGAGGTCAGCAGAGCGTACACCGGTTTGAAGGCGAACCTTATTATCTTTGAGATTGCCCATAAGGAAGGGATCGAGGTGAGCGCCGCTGAGGTGGACGCCCAGCTCAAACGGACTGCCCCGGGGAAGAAATCAGATGAGAATACCCAGGAGAAGGAAAAGGACGACAGCGACATCCGTGATGACATCGAACACGATCTCCTGAGACAGAAGGTTATCAGCTTCTTGCACAACAGCGCGATCAAAGAATAAGGACTCAGTTTTGGACGCCGCGTAGGCATCTATAATGCTCGGAAGGAAAGGGAGTTGGAATGGCGAACGTGATCATCCCGACAATCATCGAGAAGGATGGCATGCTGGAGAAAAGGTGGGACCCTTACTCTCGCCTGCTCCAAGACAGAATCGTCTTCGTCTATACGGCTCTCGATGACTTCGTATCCAACCTGGTAATCGCACAGCTACTTTTTTTGCAGATGGATAACCCAGACAAAGACATCAGTATCTACATCAATTCCCCTGGGGGGCACGTTACCGCGGGGCTTGCCATTTATGATACCATACGATTTGTCAAATGTGACGTCGCCACCTATTGCATCGGCCAGGCGGCGAGCATGAGCGCCGTGCTCCTGGCAGCAGGAGCGAAGGGAAAACGGTTTGCTCTTCCTCATTCCCGGGTGCTCATTCATCAGCCTCTCGGCGGCGTCCACGGGCAGGCGACCGATGTGAGCATCCAGGCGGAGGAAATCATCCGCTTGAGAAAAGAATTGAACGCCATCCTCGCCCTTCACACAGGACATACCGTCGAGGAAATCGAGAAGGATACCGACCGCGAGAAATTCATGTCCGCGGAGGAGGCGAAGGCGTACGGGCTGGTGGACGAGGTACTCGCCAGCAAAAAAGAGGTTCCCGAGGTCAAATAGGATATAGAAACGGAGCGTCTTCCGTGTGAGAAGGCGACCGCCCCGCTGAGAGCTCTCCCTGCAACGGAGGCGGTCGGTGGGTCTCAACAGCCCCCTTCCAAGAGGAAACAGAATGGCTAACGATAGTTCCCCTTTGTTGCCGAGATGTTCGTTCTGCAACCGGACCGAAGACCAGGTCAACAAACTCATATCCGGGCCGGACGTGTACATCTGCGATAAGTGTGTTGACTTGTGCAAAAGACTCCTGACCAGCCGCCCGCCTCGTAAGAAAATCAAGATTCTCAAGCCGAAAGAGATCAAAGAGCGCCTCGATGAATATGTCATCGGCCAGAATGGCGCAAAAAGGTCGTTGGCTGTTGCCGTCTCCAACCACTATAAGCGCATTCTGTCCACCGATATTGACGATGACACCGAAATCCAGAAGAGCAACGTTCTTCTCATAGGCCCCACAGGTTGCGGCAAGACCCTCCTGGCCAGCACGCTGGCGAGGATCCTCGACGTCCCCTTCTGCATTGCCGACGCCACCACCCTTACCGAGGCGGGCTATGTCGGGGAAGATGTGGAGAATATCATCTTGAAGCTTCTCCAAGCAGCCAACTACGACCTCGAGCAAGCCGAGATCGGCATAGTATATATAGACGAAATAGACAAGATCAGGAGAACCACGAATAACGTCTCCATCACCCGTGATGTCTCCGGAGAAGGTGTCCAGCAAGCCCTTCTGAAGATCATCGAGGGGACAGTCGCCAATGTCCCCCCCAAGGGCGGAAGAAAACACCCTCAACAGGACTACATCCAGGTCAACACCGAAAGCATCCTCTTCATATCGGGCGGCGCCTTCAACGGCCTGGACCGCATCATAAAGCGCAGGCTGGGCA
>JABMQX010000315.1 GCA_013203085.1 bacterium
AGCGTGATTACTTTGTGACCTTTATCCAGCAATCTCTGGGCAATGTATTTTCCCGAATACCCGAATGCTCCAGTAACCGCATGTGTTTGCCGCTCACTCATATTTCCACCTGGCAACTAACTTATGATTATAGGGCCTCAACGCTTCGGCACATACGGCACTTTCCGCAGCCTAAATCGGACGCACGCCCGAAAATCTGTTTGTCATAAGCCATCATATCGCAGTGGCTCGGTCATGGAGTGACGGACTGTTAACGCCCCCGGCAGCACAAGGCTAACCCGCGCTCTCAGCAAAGATACTCCCGCACAAAGAAGGTAGCAGTCAATACTTTTTCTCAACCACGGGGGCCGTCGTTGAGGGATATTTCCCCGGCAGTGCCAAATGCCAGGAACTTCCCTGTTCGTCCCTGAAAGCAGACGCATGCTTCCCGGTTCGGTCTCTGGTGTGGACAGCGCTCAGTCTCATTCAGCCGAAAAAGGGCAAATAAAGTTCGTATAGTTGATAATCGTGCATTTTCTCCATTATGTGGCGCCACTGTTCGAAATCATCGGACTACAGACCAGGACGACGTGTCCTCATGGACATCTCCCTTTTGTCGGCCTCGGTCAAGGTCCGAGGACCTCTTATTCGCCGATCGCAGCAGAGGCGGGATTCTGCACTGCCTCAGTCCTGATTCTATAGAATCGCCTGACCGTGCCCGAGACCGAGGTGTCGGTCCAACTGGTTGCGGACGTCGGCCACTGTTCAACAGGCGGCACCAGATCCCATCCCCCTTCAGCCAGTGAGTCAGCGAATTCCACGCTGTAGACGAAGTTCGAACCCAGGTGACTCCAACTGAGACCAACATGGCCCTTTCTATTGAGCTGGACGGCTTCTACCAAGAGCTCGGTTGGGTCAGCCCCCTCAACTGCTATCAGTTCGATGCCCTCGCCGGTCCCCAGATTGCGGGAGTACTGTTTGTCGTTGGCATTATTCCAGTGTTCGTGTACACCCAGACTGGCAAGCCGTGTTCCGTCCCCTTCCGGGTCATAGAACGTCCCTGAGGGGGGATCGTTGGCCTGTGCTGCCTCGTGGAGATAGTTGTCCGGGTTCCCGGTGACGTCGGTGCAATTGGGCTCGTTTCGCAGAAAGTCCAACGCAACAGAATCGATCGCAACCGGATCCTGGGAGAGAAAAACGCTGGAGCACCAGTCGTCGCCGAACGATCGAAACCTGATCACGTTCGCACCTTGATTTCTGGCCGAGTACAATCCATCAACGATATACAGGAGGGTTTTGCCACCGAGGTGCTTTTGTCCCGTAAGATCAACGAGGCAGTTATATGAGGCCATGGGATTGCTGCGGCTGCCGGAGTCGTGGAGCGGAGAGGGCGTCCAGTTACCTGCGGATGGAGAATAGACAGACCCAAAGTGGTTCTTCGCGCACAACGTGACACCAAAGAGAGAATGCGCTCGTAGCAACGCCATATTGATCAGGTATTTGGCCTCGGTCACGCAGCGAGGTAGGTTTGTGGTCCCATTATTGGGGACGCTCTTGCTGCCAAAATAAACCGTGTTACTCATGTCACGAGTTGCAGCGATACGGCCGGAGCGCGCTTCGCTGGGCTTGACTACGAACCTGACGGCCTGGAAATCCGCGTCGGGATTGCTCCTTACTTTGTTGTAAATTGGGTCACCAATATAACGTGAGCCGTCATAAAGGGTGATGGCAGAACCGGGAACGCCAGCGACATTTATAAGCTGATCGAGAAGGGAATAAATCACGTGTGGGCTGGGCATGCCAGCCCCGGAACCCCAAGCCCCGCCGCTGTCCTGGTTCATGTTCACTTTTATCGCGATTCGTTCTCCCGATTGGTACCCCACATCGCCGAAACCGTTGGCTTGGTTGAAGTGATGGAACAAGGCGTCCCAGGCACTTCCATCGCTGGGCTGAGCCGTGAGCGAGCGTATGGCTTTGGCGATCATCCTATCAACTACGCTTTGGTCGGTGTTGTCATCATCCCACCAGCTCCCATTCGCACCATCCCAGACCGTTGCAGCAGGATCGTGGACCCACACGACGCGACCAGGGTAGATGCCTTTGCCTTCGCCTATCGGGGCGTTGGGCGAATCTGTCGGCGTGAATGCCGCTTCCGCGGGCCTCTCGGCAGTCATGGTTGAGGCCCACCATATCGCCATGACAGCTGCAGTGGCACATATTGCCGCCAATGCGTATCGCGATTCACGAAGAAGTCGGCGGCCTTTGCAATATGCTACAGCTGAGGCGGCCAGGCCGGCAATCCAGGCGATGAAGCTGCTGGCAATCGGGGCCGCAATGCGTTGGCAGGGATATGTTGCGCGAGAAGGTTTGGGGATTACTCGGATGAGAAACCATATCAGCGCCAGAACGCCCCAAAGCGGAAACGCCCACACTAACCAGCGGTGTCTCCTCTTCTGCTCAATGGATTGATCGGTCTCAGGGCAAACTGCCCGGCCTTTTCCTATCTTTCGCGATAGCATCTCTTAGCCTCCATAACTTGCGTTCATTTGCAGGGCCATCTAACCATAGTATACGTTTCACATTCCGACAATGTTTTGCTTCATCGCCACCACCTCGTGCAACCGCCTCGGCCAGCACTTTTCGCCCTCTCATCCTGATCTTGAATGGACGGGAAGACTGCCTTCGGGTGGTTCCTGACGAGGGTCGCAAGGCCGAACATGATTGCGATTTTATTCCGTGCTGACCCCCACCGATAGCAACTCAGCCTGAGGTGCCTTCCACTGTGCCAAATAAACGCGAATCCTTGAGCTATTAGTTCCCCGATTCCCCATCTTCTCAAGTTGCACGCGGCAAAAAAGCCACGGAGTCCGTCGAACTGCACCTGCAACGGTGCCTGAGGGAATGCCTGACTCGGGAGGCGGACGAGTTGAAGCACAGATCGTTGACTATACCTACGCATACGATCATTTCGGCCAGATAGGAAAGAGTATCGCCCGTGAAGGGCAAATCGGGAGCTTTTGGGACTATGCGCAAGTTTCGGCCACCGAGGACCGATATCGTGAACTGAAGGAGGTGCGGCTGACCTCTATCTGAGCGACGGATGTCAGAAAGTGAGCGAGTTGCCAGCAACAAGGGGAGACGTTCGCCTCGGGGGAACTGCTCCAGCCCCTGGGATGAGAAACGGGTCCTACATTCAACCGGTGTCTTCATTTAGCAGCTCATCGAGGAGGCCGAAGGTGACGCTGCCGCAAGGGCCATAATCCAGGATTTTCTCGCCCTCCT
>JABMQX010000316.1 GCA_013203085.1 bacterium
ATTCAGATTACTTTTCACTGTCAAATGAAACTGAAGAAACTGGCCGTGCCGATTTGCCTGTGGGCTTGTTTGCAGTCTTACACCGCACTCGCCTGCAGATATACCGTCCGCGACACCGGCTTCGTTGATCTGGGCGCGAAGCCGCATCGCCTCTACGGCTATGTGAACCAAGATACTCCAGCAGATATTGTTTCCACTTTCACGGAAATATCACATGCTGCCCTTCTGGACAGCAACATCAATATTGAAATAATTGACGCCGATAAACAGAAAGAGCATCCGGCCATGAAGTACCTTGATTTATGGCCGACAAAATCTTTCCCTGCTGCGGTTCTCGTCTCCCCCGATGGACAGTCGGTGATAGTGCCCGTCACAGAACGTAACCAGCTTTTCAAACAGACATTGCGGTCAGCGCTTGATGTTCTCGTTTCCTCACCAACACGAGACGAAATCCTGCAGCACGTCAGCACAGCCTACGGCGCAATACTGCTGATTGAGGGAACGGATGTCGAAAAGAATGTTGTGGCTCGTAAAGCTGCTTCCGGCGCCATCGAGATAGTAGGCGACCAAATGAGAATGATGCCTAAATCCTTCGGTCAGCCTCCCGTCCTTATCGTGATAGACAGGGAATCTATCTCACGAGAAAAAATCCTCCTTTGGAGCCTCGGCTTGGATGCTGACAAAGTCGGTGAACCTCGTGCAGCGGTGCTTTACGGAAAAATGCGATGGGTGGGACCGCTAATGAAAGGCGAAGAAATAAGCGAAGCCAATCTGACCGGTATCCTTTCAGTTATTGGGGCGGACTGTGAATGCGGGCTTGACATATCCTGGACGCAGGGCACGATGCTCCCCGTTAGATGGGATGAGAAGGTACGAGCCAGGGTAGCTGAGGCTCTGGATTTTGATCCGGAACACCCCATGGTGAAAATGGAGGTGAGCAGCATCCTGAGAACTGAGTATTCCTTCCCCGGGGCGCCCTTTGGATACACGGAGCTAATTGCCGACTCCGCACCTCTTTCAGAGACACAGGAAACATCCGTTCATACGGATCGTACAGATCCGAATGGAATCGTCTCTGAACCCCTGCCCGGTAAGACTGTGTCCGACGGACCCATTCATTCCAAGAGCAGCCCGACGCTGCAAAAATCATTGTACATCATCGTGGGTTTGGCAATGGCTGTGATAGCCGCGGGTTTCTTCATCCTTTTTCGAGCGGCAAGGAGAAACTCATGACTATGTTCGGCATCATCATAGAAAGATCACTCACGGAACAACAGATTGTCCTCCTGGCTTGCTGGCATTGATGACAGCCATTGCCTTATTTGTGCCGCTTTTGTCTGCCGGCAGAGATTTAGGATTCCTTTGCGACCTGTGAAAACCCGATTTTGAACAAAGGCGAATGTCTGGGCAAGGCGGAGGAGGCGTGTGTGTCGAGAACAACAAGACCGGACTTAGCGATTGAAACTCATGATCTTACGAAGCGATTCCGGAAAGCGAAGTCCTATCGCGAGATATTGCTCCGGCCTTTTGCCAGGGAGGAAACAACAGCCCTGCAAAACGTTTCTCTGAGCGTGGAGGTGGGGGAGATTTTTGCTCTGGTAGGACGTAACGGCGCCGGAAAGACTACGCTCATCAAGATACTTTCGACCCTCGTCTTGCCGACCGGCGGGGATGCGTTCGTAGCGGGATATGACGTTGAGCGGGAGGGGGATAAGATCAAGAAGCGGATCGGGTCTGTGGTCGCTGAAGAACGAAGCTTTTACTGGCGGCTGACGGGGAGACAGAACCTGAGCTTCTTTGCAGTGCTCAATAACATCCCGAGGGCCGGTGTTAAGGAAAGGGTTGACGACGTGATCGGTCTCGTGGGGTCGGAGGAAGATGCGGACAAAATGTTCAAGGATTACTCCACGGGCATGAGGCACCGTCTGGCGATAGCGCGGGCGTTGCTTACCGACCCGGAGATTGTGCTCTTCGACGAGCCAACGAAGAGTCTTGACCCCCCGAGCGCGAAAGCTATAAGACGCTTGATGGCGGCCTTCGGTCTCCGTGAGCCAAAGAGGACTGTGCTTTTTGCGACGCACGACTTGACGGAAGCGGAAGAACTGGCCGGACGCATCGCGATCCTCGATCGCGGAACGATCAAGGCTTGTGGAACTCCGGCGGAGCTAAGAAAAAGGGTCTCCGGAAAAAGACGATATACCCTGAAACTTCGTCAGCCGAACGAGCGCGTGATCAGCTTGCTGCGGCGGTTGTCGCCATCCGGTCACCCAACCGGGGATGCTGCTGCCGAGGAAGCATCTTTCCTTATCGAGATCGCTGACTCGGGAGACGTGTCATCTGTTGTCCGCCAACTGGTTCTGGCAGAGGCTCGAATCCTTGAGTGTGTTGCGGTGGAGCCTTTGATTGCCGAGGTATTTGACACCTTAACGCACAACGGCACCTGATGTTTGTTCTCAGAAAAGCACTGGCATTTGTCAAAAGAGATATTGTTGAGGAGACCAGCTACAAGCTGGCTTTCCTCATGCGCGTCAGCGGCATATTCTTCGCGGTTTTCACCTTCTTTTTTCTGTCAAAGCTTATCGGGAAGGGCACTGTCCCTCATCTGGAACCGTATGGCGGTGATTACTTCTCTTTCGTCCTGATCGGCATTGCCTTCTCCGGTTACCATCAGGTGGCGTTGAGCGGGTTTTCGAGAAGCATTCGTGAAGCCCAAATGAAAGGGACTCTCGAAGCGGTTTTGCTGACCCAGACGGGAATTCCGGCGATAGTTCTATGCTCCTCCCTCTACCGGTTCATCTGGTCATCTTTGACCGTTGTGATCTATCTCCTCATCGGTATAATAGTCTTTGGAGTGAGTGTAGGTGGCGCGAATGTGGTTGGAGCGTTTGTCGTCCTTCTCCTGACAATTACGTCTTTTTCGGGCATCGGCGTTATCTCCGCGAGCTTCGTGATGGTTTTCAAGAAAGGCGATCCCTTAGCCTTCGCATTATCGGGCGCCTCGTTTCTTTTGGGTGGAGTTTACTATCCCGTAGCGGTCTTGCCATCGTGGTTGCAGAAGATTTCGTACTTTCTGCCGATCCGGCACTCGCTGGAAGGCATGAGGCTGTGTTTGCTCAGGCAGGCGCCACTAAAGGTGATTGCCCCGAACCTGATAGCCCTGGTCGGCTTTACCATCATTTTGCTTCCTTTGAGCCTTATGTGCTTTCGGTACGCTGTAAGAAAGGCTAAGATAGATGGGAGTCTCACGCACTATTGATTTTCCGTTCGGCAAACAGGTGAGGCTGAAGGCGGTGTCGGAGGGGCTGGCGCGGCTGAAAGACGAGACGTCCATTGGAGCAAAAATAGCTGAGGGATGTGAGGAATGGCGGTGTTGAGGCGGATCGCTTTGATCGTTCTGGTCGTCATGTCGCAAACGATGAACCTAACTCTTGCAGAGGCGGTTGGGGCAGAGGTCCCGTTCTTGGAAGATTTCGAGTCGTTACCGGAGGGTTCTGTAGATGGCCTGGACGGCTGGTCCGTGGCAAGAGGAGAAGCTGCTGTGGCGGCTGGTTCGGCTCGCTTTGGCGTGAAGGCCCTGAGGACGGGAGAGGCGAGCGAAGTTGTTCTCGCTGTTGCGGGGTCGGAGAATGTCGTCTGGGTGGACTTCTGGGTCATGACATCGGGAGGACCTTTTGTTCCAGCGATCTCGCCGCTGCCGAAGAAGTCCGTGGTGCTGATCTTTGACTGCTTCGAGGGCATTCAGGCTCTTGACGGCGATGGGATGGGTGGCGGCACGATCGTAAACTCAGGTGTTGCCTTAGGCGGTGGCGGATGGCATCGGATCACCGCGAAGCTTGATTTCGATGTCAAGACGTGGGACCTCTACTTGGATGGGCTTCGGAGGTTGGCCGACTTGGGTTTTCATTCTGACGATATTGCGGGGTTGTCAGGAATGGTGCGAACAGCCTGCGACCAGAGTCATTTGGACGCATTGAGTTTCACCGGCATGGGTCTGGTGGACGACACCGATCAGGACGGTCTCGGCGACCTCAACGAAATAAAGGTCTATGGCACGGACCCTTTGTTGCCCGACACAGACGGCGATGGGATGTCTGACGGGGATGAGATCGCCGCAGGGACGCAGCCGACAGATGACAGATCTTTCTTATATCTCACTATTTCCGCGAGCCACGTCGCGAGTACAATCCGGCTTTTCGCCCCCACGGTTGAAGGAAAAGCGTACGAACTTCAGTCAACCGAAGACATCGGCATCCCCGAATCGTGGCATCCCCTTGCGACCTTCATGGGAGACGGTCTTTCGTGGGTTTGGGTTCTCAGCGCCGACCCGGACGCCGCAAAGTGCTTCTATCGCCTCGTCGTTCTTCCGGAATAATCGGCCACTCTTTCGGGAACGAGGGGAGCACGCCAAAACCATGCGTCACCGCCGTGGCATGTGAAATCCCCTGCGTCTCCGCGCTCTTGTGACAAGGAAAATAAGAGCATGAAAGGCGGACTCGCAAAGGCGCGAAGCTAAGACGAGCCATGCGATAGTCCTTCGTGGCTTTCCCTCTTTCCCGTTCGGAATACCGCGGGCGAGAACCGCTCTCAGGATCCCGATCAGGTGTGATAGGCGGGCCATCCATACCCCGGAAACACGAGGAAGGCGACGGGGAACGAGCTTTCCGTCGGCGCCAACTTCCAGTGTCAGTCGCACGATGCCCACGATTTCCGTCGCGTCGCATGGGAGATCGAGCCGAAGTGCATTATCGCCCTTCGTTACGACCGTTAGCCCTCCGGAGCGGCGGCACCTGCGACTGCGGACGACCCTGTGAATTAAGGGCCCGGAGCCGTGAATGCGGACGACAACATCACCAACACGGGGAGGACCAGTCAGTGGTTCCACTTTCACGGCGGTTCCGGGCGGAATGAAAGGCAGCATGCTTTGCCCCTCGATGCGAAGCAAGAAGGGGCTTGACGGACGTACTCCACGAAGCATCCTGGCAGTCGCGTCGGATAGAGAATCAACTTCATCAGACCTCATGGCAGCATTTCCAGCAGCGTTGTTCTCGCCGACCTTTGCGATGATGACCTCGCCAATCTCCGTACGGCTACCGCGTGTACCCAATCCAAATTCGGAAACCATCAATAGAGCCACAGGAGATCAGGTGTCGGCGGCAGAAATCGCGGAGATGTCGCGGGGTCCCCGATCAAGCAGAACCCTCTGAGAAAGGATTCGCTGAGCCCTCTGGCATAACAGTTCAGCTTGGCTTCGCCCAGGCATTGTCCAAGCGTGGCGCCAGAAAAAAACTGTCTCATAACCTCCTGGCCCAAAATCAAGTGCTCCGAGGGATAACCTGTGGCGGTTGGGGCGATGCACGCCGCGGCGCCGCCGTCAGCCGCTCGGAGGAGTTCTTCGGCAAGACATTCTTTCCAAGGAACTGCGAAATATCCACTGAGGCAAGTCAGCATGCACATTATCGGAAGCTTATCGGCATTTGTCAGCGACGGCATGTCTGAGACATGCAGAACGTACTCTGACCAGCGTTGCACGTTGCCGTGGCCCGCGTAAAAGAAAAGGAACGTCCCCGCGTTCAATGCTTCCAGGATGTCGCCTTTCAAGCTGGCAGCGTCGGGAACATTATCGCGGAAGAGATAATCCTTTTCGAAATTCGGCGGCGAGGCCGCGGCGACGGACTGACACAGTGCTTGGAAAGTGCTCCCCGCACTGGCACAGAAGGTTACCCGCTTTTGCCATTCCTGAGGAACGGCGACAGAATCGTAGCCTATCATCTTGTCCACAACTGTCTCCGCCCCGGCTGCGGACCTTACAGGAAGACGCCCCACAAAGACCTCTGGAAACGGATCGTCTCCCACAACGCATCCGAACCAACCATCATCCGGGCCCCACCCAAGAGGGGGAATCCAGGAACAATGAGGCAAAATAAAATTCGGTTGGTGGGTCTCAAACCAGTCCATATAATCCGCGTGTCCATCTCCAAATAGAACAAGGTATCGCGGCGCCGGTGCCTGCCAATTCTGATATGCGAATTTCACGAACTTGCGGACCGCCTCGGGCGAAGTGATACCATAATTGAACTCATCGTAAACGTCCTGAACATCTACTAC
>JABMQX010000027.1 GCA_013203085.1 bacterium
CAAAAGAAGCTCTCCCCTTGTTGCGGTTCCGCACAGGGGACATCACGAGCATCAATCACGAACCGTGCGAGGCATGCGGCAGAACTATGCCGCGAATGGGGAAGATTCTCGGCCGGACCGATGACATGCTCATTATTCGGGGCATCAACGTCTTCCCTTCCCAGATCGAAAGCGTCCTACTCAGCGTCGAGGGTGCTGAACCCCACTACCTTATCGTCGTGGAGCGAGAGCGAGGCCTCGATAAACTGGAGCTTCAAGTCGAAGTCAGCCAGGAGCTCTTCACCGATGAAGTCAGAGGGCTTGAAGCGCTCCGAGAGAAGATTACCAGCGAAATAGAAAGCGTTCTCGGCGTCAAGGTCAGCGTCAAGCTCGTTGAGCCGCAGACCATCGAGAGGAGCATGGGAAAAGCCAAAAGGGTCATTGATAAAAGGAGAATCTGAAATGAAAATCAAGCAAATCTCGCTTTTCCTCGAGAATACCTCCGGCAGACTCGTGGATGCTTTGAGCCTCGTCAGCGAAGCCAACATCAACATCCGCGCCCTTTCCCTTTCCGACACTTCCGATTTCGGCATCCTGAGACTCATCGTGAACGATGTGGACAAAGCCCACCAGATATTGACCGAGAAGCATTACACGGTTCTGAAATCCGACGTCATCGCCGTCGAAGTGGAAGACCGTCCCGGCGCACTGGTGGACATCTTGAAAATCCTCAAAGGCGCCGAAATCAATGTCGAGTACACCTATGCATTCGTCGAGAGAAGCGCGGACCGGGCCATTCTTGTCTTCAGGATAGATGATATGGAAAAAGGCATCCAGGCGCTGAATGCCGAAGGAGTAACCCTCCTCAGCTCCGAGGAAGTCCTTTCCCGGTAAGAAAATGCCCTTTTCCCGCTCTTTGCGGGTGACACGTCGCGGGGGTCCAACGAATGTCTTCGAACTTCCGGCAGAAAGAGCTGGAGAGCATGTCCGAATCAATGGCACGACCAAACAGGATTATTGACATTCACACGCATGCTTTTCCCGACTTCCTCGCCGAGAGAGCCATTAAGGCTCTCGAAGAGACCTCCGGCGATGAAAAAGCCCATCTCAACGGGACTGTCTCCGACCTTCTGAAGTCCATGGACAGAGCCGGCATCGAAATCTCGGTCATCTGTTCCATCGCCACCACCCCCAAGCAAGTCCCCTCGATTACGCGATGGTCGAAAGAGGTCGCTTCCGAAAGGATCATACCATTGGCTTCCATCCACCCCGATTATGCGGACTTCCGCGACGAGATCGCGCGCATCAAGGACCTCGGCTTGAAGGGCATCAAACTCCATCCGCAATATCAGGGTTTCAATATTGACGAGGATCGCGTTATGCCTATTTACGAAGCTCTGGTTGCCCATGACCTACTCCTCACCATTCACGCGGGTTTCGACATCTCGTTTCCCAACGATCCGTCGGGCAGCCCTGACAAAACAGCCAGGGTTATCGAGCGCTTCCCTGAGTTGAAGATCATAGCCTGCCATTTCGGGGGATGGCGGCAATGGGAGGATGTTCGCCGCTACCTCCTCGGAAAAAACGTCTATTTCGAGACCTCCTTCACCATCGGCTTTCTCAGTGACGAAGAGATAGTGGAGCTGATCAACCTCCACGGCGAGGACAAAGTTGTCTTCGGCACCGATTCCCCCTGGCGAGACCAGTCAAAATCGATCGAGGAAATCTCACGTCTCCACATCTCGGAAGAGGTGAAAGAGAAAATCTTCCACAGAAACGCCGAAAAGCTTCTCGGTCTGTGAGCGTCTCCGAACAACTCGAAAGATACCGGCCGAATCGAATAAAATCGGGAAGAGATGCGTCCATACCTTTCGCATCGCGGCGAGATCATCTTCTTTACAAATCACCACCTGATTGACGGGTCATCCGAAGCGCATTGACCTACAAGATGTGAATTCGTGGATGCCCGGCAGTGTCCTGGCGAGCACTTGCTTACGATCAAATCAAAGAGCAAAATGAAAAGGGAGGGAAAGGATATGACAAGAGTATTTGCTCTGGCAGTCGCGGCCACGGTATTGATTATTGGCAGTTTTCGTCTCGGCGGAGAAGCAGCCGCCCAACCTGCGCCGGGTATCCCTGTCGCGAAGGTGCAACTCGCTCAGGACTTGCCTTTCAATTTCAAAGTTCAATACTGGCGTTCAGACGGAACGGCAATGTTTCGGAACGTGGGATTCGACCCGACTGTCGGACCGTGGGAATCCGAGCTGGAATATCCGATGGACGGCAACTTCATCATCTTCGGGGCCGAGTATGCATTCAACATCGGCGGCCCGAGGGTTTCTCTCGACTTCAACTACGGTTTTTCGGAGGACATTGACGGGCCAACCAAGGACTGGGATTGGGTGGCGTTCGATCCTGAGCCGCTGATCTACGCCGAAAGCGATACCGATGCGGATAGCTATTTCCTCAGCGCCAACGTCTATTATAGGCTCTGGGCTTGGGGTCCGAGAAATTCACTCGATGTCTTCGTCGGATACCACGGCCAGGAGAATTCGTTCACGAACAACAACGTTCGCGTTCTGACGCCGGGGTATTTCACGGCCGCGGGGAAGGTCGCAGAATACGAGATGGATTTCAAAGGTGTTCGCGTGGGACTCAGGATGGACGTGGCTCTCGCTCCCAGGTTCAGCTTGAGAGGAAATCTCGCCTTCATTCCCTATGCGGACTTTGACACCGAGGGGAAATGGCTCCTCCGGGATATATCATTCTCGCAATCGGCGGATGGCTACGGCGTTGACTTCGAACTCTGCCTCGATTTCGAGATAGCCCGCAACATAGACTTCATCGCCGGCATCAAGTATCTGTATCTCCGCGCCACGGATGGGGAGGAATCGGGTCTCGCGCAGGGATTGCCTTACGGGCCAAGCGAGGTCGTGGATGAGATCGAGAGCGACCAGTTCGGCGGAACAGCAGGTCTGGTCGTCAAATTCTGATTTCAGGGGACGCATCCCCTTCAAGGGCGGCTGACGCGGTAGAAACGTTTTGTGGCGGCTGACTCGTCAAGAGAGTATTCTTCTCGTGTCCAGGAGGCTGTCACTTCTCCCGCCATGTCCCATGCCGCCGGAGCTCCGAGTGAAGACGACCGAAAAACGGTGTAGTCGAGTCTGGGGGTCGAACTCCATTCGAGAGCGACACGTCCGTCGTTGAACGTGACCTCTTTTATCTCGAACCTCTCGTAATGAAACCCCATATCCACCGTACCGGAATCCCGCTCGCTCGTGCGAATCGTTGTCCTGCTCGCGAGAGCGAGATTCTCCGCCGTATCGCTTCCCCTATCCACGCAGGGGCTGTCCGAATCGAGGTAGAAGCTCCCCAGGGGTCCCTCCTC
>JABMQX010000028.1 GCA_013203085.1 bacterium
CCCCGAGCTGTCCATGGACATCCGGAATCAGCGCATCGCAGGCACGCCCTTCTACTACCAGAGCGTCAACAGCTTTGCGAACCTGGGACAGGAGTTTGCAGACGATTCCGAGCCTTCCTACGACACGCTGCGATTCGACACCTACCACCGCCTTTCCTTCCCGAGGAAATATTTCGGCTGGCTCGTCATGGTTCCTCGCGCGTGGGTCCGCGGAACATACTTCACCCACGGCATCGAGGAAGACGACCTCTTTCGGACGGCGGGCGGAGGGGAGCTGGAGTTCTTCACAAAGATTTTCCGTACATGGGACACTCAAAACCCGAAGCTCGGAATCAACGGCCTACGCCATGTCATCGAACCTTCTCTGATATATTCGTACGCCCCCGACCCGACCGTTGAACCCGAGGAGATCTTCCAGTTCGACAAAGTGGACACTGTGGATTACATGAACCAGGTTAAACTCGGCGTGAGAAACAAACTGCAAACCAAGAGGAGAAACCGAACCTGGGACCTGATTGATTTCGACCTCTACACGTACTATTTCCCCGATGACAACGCGGAGGGGAATAGCTTCTCCGACGTCTTTCTCGACCTCGAAATCTGGCCTTCCAATCATTTCAAGTTCGAAACCGATGCCCGATGGAACACGTACGATGGAATAATGGATGAATTCAACAGCCAGTTCACCGTTTTCGACCAGGACAAATGGGCCTTCAACATCGAACACCGACATCTCGCGGACGCGAGCGATCTGCTCGCTTCCGAATTCTATTACCGCATCAATGCGGACTGGGCAATCAAGGTTTACGGAAGATATGAGTTCGAGCGGAGCGACCTCGAAGAGGTGGAGGTCACGCTTTATCGCGACCTGCACGGCTGGCAGTCTGCATTTTCCTTCCGGCACAGAGAGGACGAGAACCAGTTCTGGGTTCTGTTCTACCTGAAGGGCTATCCGGAGATGCCCATCGCGACCGGGCATTGATCGCCCTTTCAGCTCACAAGACCCCCCACGCGGGCTGACCCAATGAACGGGTGGCTTACCTTGTACCTTGCCAACAGTAACGGCACCCACGCGAGGAACGGGCGCAAAAAGAAGGCCCTTGGATAAGGGCCTTCTACAGCGAAAAGGGGATTACCCTTTCCTTTACTCTCTATCGTTTAGTCCGTATCAAGGAACTTGACTTGCTCGTTCGCTCAGTGTGCCTTGATTAGGCCTCCTCTTCGGCAGCGGGTTCGTCGGGGTCTTCTTCTCCGTTCTTGTCTTTCCCGCAACCGACCATTGCCGTCGCCATGAAAGCTCCCAACAGGACTAATGTCAGCCACTTCTTCATTCGTATTCACCTCCTTTTTGCTTTCGCTCAACTTAAGCGGTTATGAGGGGTCTTACTTCTCCCCCGGTAACAAAAAACCCTTCTCCGGCCCCACGCCGAAGCAGGCTAAAAGCCCCACTTTCACCAAAATCGCCGTGAATATATCACTCGCCTCAAGGCAATGCAAGCTTTTTTTATGGAAAAAAACAGCTCCTAAAATCTCCCGTATTGCTGCATGCAGACCCATTTCACGCGTACAATATATATCCTTCCGCAGAGGAAAACAACCTTTTTTTTCGACGTCTTCGACACGCAGCTTTCTCCCACGCGTTCAAGGCGCCGCCGTCGGAAGACGCCCACGGAGCTTCGTGATTGTCCTCGCAATCTGTTCTCGCGCGTCGTAGAGCTTCCCCGGGTCTTTTTCGTAATCTATCAAGCTCCGCACCAGCTTGTCAACAACGCCCATCGTCCGTTCTCCCTCAGCGATAGATTCTGCAAGGGACGTGTCCCCTTGCTTTTTCAGCTTACGTATCAACTGGGATAGAAGCCAGAAATATTCTCTGTCCTCCAGCCCTTCCCGGAGCATTTCGAACCGTATGGAATTGATCGGCCCGCAGACCATCGGCTTTTCCGGTTTCTCTTTCGTTGGCGGATACAGAAGTCTTCCATCACCGTTCCCCCAGGTTCCTCCCTGTGGCGAATAGGACATCGCGGTCTTCCACGGGTTCTGCCGCCAATACGTCACCGACCAATAGAGGCTGCCGTCTGTCCCGTACTTCTGGATCATCCAGAACCGTATCCGGTGGTTGATCGCCGGATGGTCAATGAAGTTGTTCGGGTACGGGTGGTGAGGCCCACAGCAGACGTACCACCAAACCGTCTCGCCCAAAGCTTGCCTTTCCTTCGCGCGCTCCGGACTGAAAAGGCTCAGCACGGGCACCCAAAGGTTGACGCCGCCGTAGAAGAAGGGGAGAGGCGCCTTATCGTGGCAGAAGGTCAACAGCCGCCGCAGACGCGGGTCCGCTTCCTTCAAAAACATCATTCCTTTCAGGACATCCTTGTACTTATCCCGTGGCGGCTCGTCTGTCCAATAATCGTAAGCCTTTTCCAGCCATCCCTTCTCCGCCAGATGCTCGCAAACCTGTCTAATGACCTCCGCCTTCAGTTGTTTCTCTTCTTGCGTTTTCCAGCGAGGGGAAATGTTTATGCCGGAAACTACGGTGGCGAAACGAAATCCTGTGAAGCCGAACTCGTCGAGGTATCTCTTCGCTGCCCTGTCGAAATCGCTGAAATCGAGTTTGATCCTCTCCTTGGCATCCGCCGCACCCGGCTCAATCCGGCACTTGATCGGATGGAATCGCATCGGAGAGTAAGGGGAGATCCTGTGTTTCGCGCAGTTCTGCATGTAGAGATCGTACGCTTTCTCCATATCCTCCCGGTTTTTCAGGCCGTGGTGTGAGGCGTTCAGGGAGACCCCGTAAGCGGTCTCGGTGTGTGTCTCCTTCGGGAGCGTGAAATCGTACACCTCGAGAAGAACTGGTATCCCCTCCAGCGGCCAGCCGCCGATCGTCAACTCGACCGCACCACGATAGAGACCGGCGGGCGTTTCCGGCGGCACGTACACAGTAAACCATATCGGCTGGTTTTCTCGCGGCTTCAAGACAAGGTTGCGCTCAAAGGGAGGAAGCGGGTCGGGATACATCCCCACGTGCCCGAGCTTGTCCGTCGGTTTCTCAATCTTGACGTATTCGACGAGATTAACTTCCACGTTCTCGCAGGAAATAATATCTCCCGAGTCGTTCTTGAAATCGCTCACCTCGACGAAGTTAACCTCGGGGACTTCTTCCTCCGGTCTCAACACGAGCTGGAAGGGCTCATATTCGTTCCGGGCCGCCTTGAGCGTAATTGCCTCGCTCGTCCTCTGCGGCACTTTGCTCTCCCGGAACACCTTGTACGTTCCCTCCGCCCACCAGATCGAGCCTTGTGGATACTCGCGCAGCAGATACCCGAGCTCGCCTTCTGCTTTCGCACTCTCTGCCGGGCAGCTCACGACTAATCCAATCGCCGACAGCACTAAGGAAACCTTGCTCGCTATCTTCGCCATTGCTCCTCTCCGATTATTTCAGCCAGTTTTCGGGAAGCTCCCGCTGACCCGACGATTCCCGTTTGTTTCAGAATAGTACACTTCTCCGAGAAAGCTGTCAAACCCCCGCTTCCTCTTGGGTGCGGCCGCCTTTCCGTGGCATTCCGGGTCTATGGCGCCCCTTCAGGGCTTGGATGATTCGATTCGACAGGGTCCCCAGGGCGTTGCCCAGGGCTA
>JABMQX010000317.1 GCA_013203085.1 bacterium
AATGTCCACAATGCTGGGGGGCATATACTCGTAAGCTCCCATATCCACCGTCAGGGATGACGTGCCCTTAATGATGCGTGGAATGCCGTCGAGGTCAACCGCTTCCGACATCCAGACCTCGTTGTTGCCAGCGTCAACACATGGGGAATTGGGGGAGGGCCGGTAATTGTTGTCGTGGTAGGTGTTGGGATCGTCATCCGGGCCGTCCGGGTCGAGGAACCGCGGGTTCTCCTGGATAATCCCTTGGCCGCCTCCGACCCAGTCCTGGATGCACGAATAGGAAGGTATGTTTGAGGCGCCAACCTGAGGATCGTCGGAGGCGTTGTTTCCCCAGATGATGCAATTGAGGATGGAGCCATTGCAATCAGACAGCCCGCCACCGTAATCGGCGGTGTTGCCGACGATGGTGTTGTTCTCGATCTTTCCGCCGCAGGTGTACAACCCGCCGCCGAGCCACCCCGCCGTGTTGCCTGCGATAATGTTGTTCCGGATAGTCGCCTCGCACCAATCCACCCCCCCGCCGTTTTCGGCACTGTTGCCGATGATGATGTTGTTCCTGATGGCGCCGTTGCAGTAATCCAGACCCCCGCCGCCATTATCAGCGGAGTTGCCGGTGATGATGTTATTCTCGATGGTGGCATGGGTGCACTGCATCTCACCGCCGAGGATTCCGCCGCCGTAAGTGGCTTTGCCGTTTCGAATGGTGAACCCCGCGAGGACGCAGCTTTCGTCCTCTGTTCCGGCGAAAGTGACGACGGAGCCAGCTTGGTTGCCGTTAATGATAGTGTTGGCGACGACATCAGGGTCGCGGGGGTCGGTGCTGCGGAGGATGATGTTCTTCCCATTGAACTGAATGTTCTCCGTGTAGCTACCCTGGGCGACGAGGACTGTTTCGCCGCCGGATGCCGCGGTTATGCCCTCCTGAATCGTCTTGAAGGTGGTCTCCCACGACTGCCCGTTGCCGGACTCTGACACGAGGCCGTTCACGTACCACGTTGCTCCTGAAGCTTGCCTGGAAATGCAGACCACCATGACAACAACCGCCACTCTGAGAATCTTCACCATTTTTGCCTTCCTTCGCCGAAGTACTCGAACAAAGGGTCTAACGCTTCTTCATCACAACTTTTATGGACCTTTTCAGGAGCTCCTCTTCTGAGAAATCGGGCAATTCCCTGCGAATCTCGTCGGTGAGGAATCGCTCACCTTCATATCTCGACTGGAGGTCAATGATTGAAAACCGGCTCTGGAAGACCGGTAGGTAGTCCTTCTCGCGCAGTCTATTGAGAAAGATATCGGTTGGGAAGAGGTCTTGTCTCAGGTGGTCCCAGGGCGGCACAGAAGTGCTGGGCTTTTCATCGGGGCGTCTCCACTCCATGTTGTGAGCGCCCGACAGACTGGGGAAGAGGTGGATGCTAATGAAAGCTATTCCACCGGGGATGAGAACCCTGGACACTTCACGGGAAGCTTTGTCTATGTCGCGTATGTGCTCGAAGACGGCGTTGGAAAAGACGTAGTCGAAATGATTGCCGGGCAGTTCAAGAGAACAGGCGCTCATTCTGCGAACATCAATGTTATCCTTTCTCAGTCGGCACCCGAATTCCTTCTCAAGTTCCCGCTCGATGGTCTGGTAGTAGGTCCGGTCAAAGAGGAATCGCCGAAACAGCAGCTTTGCAGACCGGACGAAGCCACTCTTCTTCCACAGCGACAAAAAACCGCTGAGAGAGAAACTGGGGTCAACGAAGTCTATGTCTATACCGGTAGCTTCGGCGCCGAGGGAATGGAAAAGCAAGGTTATTCCAAAACGGCGGCCGCACCCTATCTCCAGCATCCTCACCTCTTCAATTTCTTTTGGAACGTATTGCTCCAAGACCTCCCGTACTTCGCGGAAAACGTTGTGGTAATCGTGGAGGGCGAATTCTCTGTTTGTTCGGGAATTCTTTCTGAGGTTCAGATTGGCGAACAACGTTGACCTCTCCAGGGGAACTTGAAAAGTGTTTCCATATTCGGATTTATCACGGCCTCGTTTCCATTCGGGGAAGGAGCGACGGTTTTGTTTTCCGGGCCATCTTCCGGCGATGGATGACCGTAACTTCCTCGTAGATTCTCATCAGTTTCTGGTAGTGAACTCCGGGGCTGTAGAGTTCCTCGGCGGTCTTTCTGGCGTTTCGTCCCATCCGGGTGACCTCCTGAGGATTGGAGACCAGATAGCGGATTCTCTCGGCGAGCCGGGAGGAGCTTCCGGGCTGGAACAAGAGGCCGTTGAATCCTGCCCTGACCAGCTCGGGGATACCGCCGATGCTGGCAGCGACAACGGGCTTCCCGCTGGCGAAGGCCTCGAGAATCAGAAGAGGGCAGTTCTCATAGCACTCCGATGGGATGACAAAGAAGGAAGCCCCCCGCATCAGGCGCGCTCTCCTCTGGCCTTCAACGAATCCCACAAGCTCGACGTTTCCAATCTGTTTGTCGCGGAGGTATCGGCGGATCGTCGGCTCTTCGGGGCCGGAACCCGCCAACACCAATCTGATACTATCATCGCCTTCCACAGCTTTCACCAACGTGAGG
>JABMQX010000318.1 GCA_013203085.1 bacterium
ATGCTATCGCTCAGGAGCCGGCTTCAGCCGGGCTTCTCGATCAAAGGATTCATCCAAATTCTGCCACCCAAATACAGCCGCACCCGCCTGGTGTGGCATGTCTGCATTTGTGTGGAAAGGAGACGCCACGGCAGAGACCTTAATGAACGAAGATTTCACACTGACTCACGCAGGGAAGAAATGACTGCGCAAGGACGAGGAGGCTCGCAGAGGATGGAGACTCACAGCGGCTTCACTTCATTTCAATGCGATAGAATTTCCCGTGCCCAAAGGGCGCCGGATCCGTCCAGGAACTGGTCGTTCCCTGAGAGGGTACAGTTGCTTTCTCGGTCCATTCGTTGACGGAGAAGTCCGAGCACGACCAGACGGTGTAAGTATCCCCCGGGCGACTGTTCCATCTGAGTTCCGTGTCGTCGCCGGAGCCCTTTTTGACCTCCGTGATCTCGAAGAAAAATGAGCCGTGCTCGTATGCCCCCATGTCCACAGTGAAAGAAGAAACCCCATAGAAGATTCGCGGATTGCCATCCAGATCAGCGGCTTGCGACATCCAGCTTTCGTTCTTGCCCGCGTCAATGCAGGGCGAATTTGCCGATAGGCGATAGTTGTTGTCGTCATACGTTGCGGGATCGTTGTCGGCCCCACGTGGATCGAGGAACTCCGGATTGTCCGTAGTATTGCCCTGGCCGCCACCGGTCCAGCCCTCGACGCAGGAATAGCTGGGTTGGCTTGGACCCCAGAGTTGAGGGCCAAGGGGAGCGGTATTTTCCCAAATGATGCAGTTGCGAATCGTGGCGCCGCACAAATATAACCCACCGCCGTCCTCCACGGCTGAGTTCCCCACGATGGTGTTGTTTTCTATCGTGCCCCCGCACAAATGCAGCCCGCCGCCGGAGAATCGAGCCGAGTTCAGTGCGATGATGTTGCTTTGGATCGTACCGCCGCAATCGAACAAGCCGCCGCCCTCCGTCCCGTGGTTGTCGTAGATGGTGTTACCCTCTATCGCCCCATCGCAAAACGCCAGCCCACCCCCCGAAATGCCCGTGTTTCCGTGAATGGTGTTGTTCTGGATTATGCCGGCGCAGAAATGCAGCCCACCGCAACCCCATACAGCCGAGTTTCCGGCGATGGTATTATTCTGGAGCAAGCCGTGGCACCGGTTCAGCCCTCCGCCTGACCACGCTGAGTTGTCAATAATAATGTTGCTCCGGATCGTGCCGCTGCAGCCGTAAAGCCCGCCGCCGTATTGAGCCCAGTTGGCAGTGATCACGTTGTTCCGCACGGTAGCCCGGGTGCGATTGTCGTCCGTGCCACCGTAGATTCCGCCGCCTTCTTCCGCATAGCCGTTCTGTACAGTGAAGCCAGCCAGGACGCAGGTTTCGCCTTCGGTGCCGGAAAAGGTAATGACTGAGCCTGCATGGCTGCCGTCAATGATGGTCTTGTCGACGACATCGGAGTCAAGGGGATCGGTGCTCCGAAGAACGATGTTTTTGCCATCGAAGCAAACATTTTCCATGTACGTCCCCTGAGCGACCATGACGGTGTCGCCATCGGACGCGATGTCAATACCCTCCCGGATGCTCTTGAAGGCTGTCTCCCACGTTGTGCCGTCGCCAGACGAAGCGACAGACGTTTTCACGTGCCACGTGGTAGAACGCGCACCGCGTGTGCCGAGAGGGAAGAGGAACAAGAGGGTTGCGGAAGTGAGAAGACGAAAGGCCATGATCATCCCGTTCCTCAGGCGCGGTTAGTTTTTTTTGGGCCGCCCGCCACCGATATTGAAGAGAGCGTGGAGAAGACAGAAGAACCACATCGTTCCTTCTCCCCGTGCTCTGCGCCGCCTGTGCTAATCAATTGTTTTGGCGACACAAAACGCACGTTTTCGATGGCCGGGACGTGGGCCGCACAATCTCCGCGCTTTGACCACCCCTATCAGAAGGTCCATCCCTGTTCGCGGAAAAGTTCCAGCACATTCAACCATTTTATGCCCAGGGCGTCGCAAACGTCAGGAATGCGGGGCCTTTTCTCTGGATTGTTGCTGGGTTTCTCAGCAGTCAGCACTGCGCAGCCCCTGAGCTTAGCCAAAGCGATCACAAAGGGATCCGCGCCAGAGCGGCCCTTTCGCTGGTCGATCAGTTTCTTGTGCTGACCCAGAATTTGCTTCACAACTGCCTGGATCCTCAGATCGATAGAGATAAACATGTGTCTATGCTCGCGCGCCCATTCGTAAACGTCGTCATGTTTCGCTTCGAGCTCGCGAAGGACTTCTTCGGTTGCGAATAATGCCCCTTTGTCAACGAGTTCCTCTAACTTAGCCCAGACCACGGGGAAGACATCGGGCGGATAATTTCTCACCCAAGCGTCTAGAATTGCGCTGGTGTCAGTGCTGTATTTCAACCAACCGCTCCGACTTCGGTCAAACGGCCCATCACCTCGCGCTCAATCTCTGGCACGTGTTTCAGCTTGATGTCTAGAAAATCGGAGAGATCACTGGCGGTGATATTCTCTTGGTGGTAGCTATTCAATACGAGGCGAACAAACAGGGCCCCCGCTGTACTTATCGCGGCGCGATGCGGGGGCGCAAAACCACCTTGAGCTTGAGGCCGATGCTCTTCTTCGGACTCCTTTCTCTTCTCCTGATAGAATTGTCTTGTGATGCGGCCGCAAATGAGCAAACGACGAAGCAACGTTTCTCCGCTCACACGATATCGCCTGGCAAGCTCGAAAATCTCATCATCAGACCACCCGGCTCCTTTCCTCTTGCGCATCACAGTGCTCTCTTGCAGAAGATCGTGCTTCGGGACCAGAACTGCGCCCGCGACTCTGTTGCAGAACACTTCTACTCGCTGTTCCTCTGGGGGGCGATCCGCCTCTCCCAAATCGCATAAGCCACCATCTCGCAACATGATGTGAACAAAGTCGTGGAGCATAGTGAAGATGCGCCCCCGAACTGAATCATTGATATTCAGTACCACCGCAGGGAAAGGTACCTCACTAATCGAAAAGCCCCTCATTTCAGATAGCTCGACGCCCCTTGCCTGGAACACTAGCACTCCAGCGCGCTCCAGAGCTGATCGCCAGCGATGTAGTGCCTGATAGTCGTCACGGAATTCGACCTGGTCTTTGCGGCTTACGCCGAGGAGGTTTCGGATCTCCGCTGCGAGTTCTTCGGGATCATCTGAGACACTGGCTCCTGCAGAGAACTCAGGTAGTTGGCCTTCCATTTCCATGTACAATTCAAGGGCGATCTCCCTCCGATCTCGCGCGCGGCGGATCTCCAATCTAAGCTTCGGTGATTCGGTGCCTGGGACTTCGCCAGGGAACCGCCTAAAATCGCGCATTGGTTGGAAATCCTTGGGCGCTTCGGGCAAGAAAAAAACGGCGAGTGGTCTCTTGCACGCTCTCGCCAGTTTTCGCAGTTGGCTAATAGTCGGTAGTCTTTCTCCTCTCTCCCAGCTTTCAAGTCGCTCCGGTTTAACCCGTACCTTCTTGGCTGCTTGCTCGACCGTTAGGCCGGCATCCTTTCTCGCCCAAACAAGCAACTTGCTGTCTACTAGCGCTTCTATACGTTTTGCCATTGCGGTCCTCAGAAACAGAATTAGCCGTAACGGGCAAAGGCTACCTTAGTTCCATCCGCCCTCTCCGCGGAGATCAATTATTCTCGCGGCGCCGACGCACGCCCTCAGTTGCCGGGTGTAACTTCGGGAGATGATTCGCCGCAGAGCTGTAGGAGTTCCTCCCATCGCTGGTCAACATTCTTCTGGATTTCCTCCAGCAGCGGTTTGTTCTCCGGCTTAAGGACGTGTTGGAAGCGTCTCTGCGTCTTCAGCCACTCCTCGATGGGGACGTACTCCTTCGGTTTGTAGTTCAACTTCCACTTGCCGTACTCCACCTCGTAGAGGGGCCAGAACCGTGTCTGAACGGCGAGCTTGGTGACCTCGATGGATTTCTCCGGCGCGCATCGCCATCCCCGGAAGCACGACGAGAGGATGTTGATGAATTTCGGGCCTTTGATTTCCAGCGCCTTCTTGACTTTGCTGATGAGGTCTCTCCATCGGTCGGGGGTAGCCTGGGCAACGTAGGGGATGCCGTGAGCCGCCATGATTTTGGTGAGGTCCTTGCGGAACTGCGTTTTTCCGGGGAGGACCGTACCGGCGGGGGAAGTGGAGGTCGCCGCCGCTCTCGGGGTGGAGCTGGACCTCTGGATGCCGGTGTTCATATAGGCTTCGTTATCGTAGCAGACGTAGAGCATGTCGTGCCCTCTTTCCATCGCCCCGGAAAGAGCCTGCAAGCCTATGTCGTAGGTGCCCCCGTCGCCGCCGAAGGCGATGAACTTGATCTCCTTGTCAATCTTCCCCTGCTTTTTGAGGGACTGGTACGCGGCTTCCACGCCGCTCATTACGGAGGCTGAGTTCTCGAAGGCGCAGTGAATGTAAGGGACTCGCCACGCCGTGTAAGGAAAGATCGTCGTCGCCACCTCCAGGCATCCGGTGGCGAAAGAAACGACCACCGGTCCATCAACCGCCATCATTACTTCTTTCACGGAGAGGATGCTTCCGCAGCCTGCACAGCAGCGGTGCCCCGGCGCCAGTAAGTCCTTCTTGTGTGAGAGCTCTTTCAGCTTAATAGCCATTTTTGTATCATCCTCCTATGATTTCCACCGCAGAGTGCGCTGAGACCGCGAGTCGAAAGGAGTACCAACCCATGAAACTTCTCTCTCTTCTCTGTGTCCTTTGCGCTCTCTGCGGTTTGAGCTTCATCGGTCCCAACTAACTACGTGGCGTGGCTATTTTTCCCATGATCGTTCACGGGTCCCGCCGGAAGCGGGATGCCACTGCCCACGACTATTCTCGAACGCCCAGGTAGAAAGCCTCCTCGGCGTATTTCCCGTCTTTCATGTCCTGGAAAACCGATTTCATCATCTCGATGTCAATATCGCGTCCGCCAAGACCGTAAATGTAATTGCTTATCTTCGCCGATGAGCGACCGTAGAGCGCCGCACGGATTTCCGAGAAGACCGGCCCTCCGATGGAATTGACGCCGTCAGCCCTGTCCATGACGGCGATTCTCTTGGCGTCGGCGAGCGCTGCCACCAACTCCTCCGCAGGGAAGGGGCGGAAAACACGGAGCTTCAGCAGACCGACGTTTTCGCCGGCGGCTCGCAACTCATCCACGGCGGCTTTTGCCGTGCCCGCAGCCGAGCCGAGGCACACCATAATGTATTCGGCGTCCTTGCTGAAGTACTCCTCGAAGAGCCCATACTTGCGCCCTGAGAGAACCTCGTATTCCTCCGCCACTTGGAGAACGACCGGCTTGGCGTTCCGCATGGCTTCGGCTTCCTGTCGCTTATGCTCGAAGTAAAAATCTTGTAGGTCAAGGGGTCCGTAGGTAACGGGGTTATCCACGTCGAGAAGAGGATGGTCGGCGATGTGCTCCCCGATGAACCCTTTCACCTCGTGGTCTTCGAGCAGCTCGACCCGCTCGACGGTGTGGCTGAGGATGAACCCGTCGTAACAAACCATCACCGGCAGCAGTACATCTTTGTTCTCGGCGATTTTCATCGCCTGGATGCCGGTGTCATAGATTTCCTGGCAGTTCTCGCAATAGAGCTGAAGCCACCCTGTATCCCTGGCTCCCATGGAGTCGGAGTGGTCGCAGTGGATGTTGATGGGCGCGCTGAGGGACCTGTTCACAAGAGGCATCACAATCGGCAGCCGAAGAGCCGCCGCGATGTACAAAATCTCCCACATCAGCGCCATCCCTTGCGAAGAAGTGGCGGTCATGACCCGCGCCCCCGCCGCCGAAGCACCCACGCACGCGCTCATGGCACTGTGCTCTGACTCCACAAGGATCAGCTCCGTCGGGACTTTTCCGTCGGCGACGTAATCGGCGAATCTGTGCATTAGCTCTGTCTGCGGCGTGATCGGATACGCCGCCACGACGTCCGGGGCGATCTGCCGCATCACCTCGGCGCCCGATTCATTTCCTGTTAGTGGCAAAATGGTGCTCATCGTTTCTTCTGTCGCTCCTCACTGTTTTTGACGGGATGACAAGATGAACGCGACCTCGTCATCCTGCTCATCCTGTCTCCGGGTCCTCTTCCTGTACAACTTTAATTCCGCGTTCATCTGCCTCGACCGTGTCCTTTTCCGTCTCGAGGACCATCTCGATGGCATCAACCGGGCACATTTCCGCGCAGATACCGCATCCCTTGCAATAGGCATAGTCGTAACCCATCACCTTCTCGTCCTCGACGAAGATGCTGGAGTCTGGACACAACAGCCAGCACCTCAAGCAGTTGATGCATTTCTTCTTGTCAACCACCGGCCGGAATGTCCGCCACGACCCTGTCTCGTATTCAATAGAGTTGCCGGCGTCGAGAATCTTCCCTCCGATAGGGAGTTCTTTCCATCCTTTCTCAGGCATCTTCGGTTCTTACCTCCTTATATGCTCGGTTTATCGCCCTTACGTTCTTTTCCACGACCTCCTTGCCGAACTTTGCGGAGAAAGTCTTCCGCAGACCTTCGATGACGTGGTCCAGCTCCAGCAGCCCCGACACTTTTACCAGAGCCCCAACCATCGGCATGTTGGGGATGTTGCGGCCGAGCTCATCCAGGGCTATCCCCGTGGCATCAATCGTGAACACCTTGTGCCCCGTGATATTGAACTCCTTCCTCGCTTCCTGCGGAGTAAGGCGAGTGTTGATGACGACTTCGCCCTCCTCGGACAGCCCCTCCCAGACGTTCACCGTGCCGACCAGCGTCGGATCGAGGATGATGACTGCATCGGGCTTGTAAACAGCCGAGTGGAGCTTAATCGGCTCGGAGCTGATGCGCGTGTAGCTCCTCATCGGGGCGCCGGACCTCTCCGGCCCGTACTCCGGGAAAGCCTGGCTGTACTTCCCCTCCGAGATCGCGACCTGCGTGAAGAAGTCAGCCGCAGTCTTCGCTCCCTGCCCTCCACGAGAATGCCAACGCAGTTGAATCAAGTCTTGTCCTTTTTCTGGCATAGCGATTTTCCCTCCAAGTTCTTCTCATTGTCCACCGGAGAGAACCCAGACATCGAAGAGAATAGGAGTCCACGCACGCTCTCCCTTTTCTCTGTGTCTTCTGCGTACTCCGCGGTTTGCTCTTCGGAATCCACTCCTTAATATTCCCCTCGCCCGCCGCCGCAGGCGCCGACATCGCAGACGCCATAATATACCAAATTCCTCTCCCCGCATGAAGCATAAAAAAGGAGGCCGAGGTAACGCCTCAGTTACGGGCGGGGTGCGAGAATTCTCTTTGACCGGATAACAGGATACAGAGGATAGATGGAACACCAGTCCTGTCCGGTTAAAGGTTGTGGATAAGTGCTGGTTAAGTCCCGCATGTTTACCTTAGCCACTCTCCTTCCTATTCCCGTCCATGGAGTTACGGCCCATCGTGAAGGTCACTCGCTTCCCCGTTTTGAAGATCAGCCTTTGCCGATCATCATGGCGCGCGTTATGGTCTCCAGGGCTCGAAGAAGTGTTCTCACCCTTTGGATCGTGTCGTACGACATGTTTACTGGCGGCCCTCAGGAGACGATCCGCTATTGCTCGATAACTTGACCGCCCCAAGAGGAGCACTTTTGGGATAGGGATGACAGACGAGTTTGCCGACAAGTCCCCGGCGCTTGTACCGACCCGTTACAGGGCTGACGGACAGCTTTGAGGGCACCGAGTTTCCGCGAGAAGAAAGGAGAGTCATGATGAAGCTCCATACCATCGCCGTCCTGGCGAGCCTCACAGGGTTCGTCGTCCACACCGCAGTACCAATGGAGGGCCGCGAGAGAAGCCCGGCGGTGGTCAATCCGGTTCTACCCTCTCCGTTGAGAGAGACGATAAACTTAGCTGGAACGTGGGATTTCGTCATGGTTCCCAACGGTGTGGGGGAGGATGAGCAGTGGTACCGCCCTGATGCCCTGTGGCCGAACAAGGAAACGATTCAGGTGCCCGGTTGCTGGGAGGCACAAGGCAAGGGTGGCCCAGGTGACAGTCGGTCCTTTACGCCGGAGCGACAAACACGTCCCTTACGCGGCTCCTACTATGGCACCGCTTGGTACCGGAAAGAAGTTCCCATACCGGGCGGTTGGGAAGGCAAGCATATCTGGCTGGAAATCGGTGGCGTTCACGCACAAGGCTGGTTCTGGGTTAATGGCACTTTCGTTACCCATGATGCCGTTTACTGCGGCACGTACAAGTACAATATTACAGATTTGGTCAAGCCGGGTGCGAAGGCCGTGGTGGTGGCCAAGGTGCGCAACGATGTCACCAGTTTCAAAGGCCTCGTTGGCTGGATGCACCGCTTTGGCGGCCTATACCGCACCGTTGAGATCGAGGCCACCCCCGAGGTGTCGATTGACTACGCTTACGTTGACGGTGGCGGGTCTCTGTTCGATGAAAAAAAGGCGCGAGTTCACGTGACCTTGCGATCCTTCGGAGAGGCGTCCTGTGAAGTCTCGGTTGTCGCTTCTGTTCTCGAGGGGCCTAAACGGAAACTATCCGCGGCCAAAGCAGGGCAGGCCAGCAAACAGGTTTCTCTGCATGGCGCGGGGATGAAGACGATCACGATCGATCTGGAGCTGAATCCATTTCATGAGTGGGCGCCCGAGGACCCCAACCTCTACCAGGCTGAGATCGTGGTCAAGCGGAACGGTAAGGCAATTGACGGCTGGCTCGAGCGTTTCGGTGCCCGCAAATGGGAGGTTCGCGGCGGAAACTTCTACCTCAACAACCGGAAATACTTCGTTCGCGGCTTCGGCGATGACTGGATCTACCCTCAAACGATATGTTCTCCCCCTGACCGAGACGTGCATCAAGAGCACCTTGGGCTGGCTAAAGATTTCGGCTTTGTCTACGTCCGCAAGCACACGCACACCGAAATCCCCGAATACTACGAGGCCGCTGATGAACTGGGCATCATGATCCAACCGGAGCTGCCCTACTACGGATCCCGTCCTTCGGGGGCGGAGGGAGCTATCTTGCGGCCGAAGGAAGACCTCCGCGAACTGATAACCCATTACCGCCGCCATGTCTCCCTGTCCACTTACTGCACCGGAAACGAGGGGCATCTCGGTTCGCCGCTTGATAAGGAAGTGTACCAACTGGGCAGGCAACTGGACCCCACCCGCCTCTTCCTTCACCAAGACGGCGGACATAACACGCCGGAGAATTCCGATTTTCGCACGGGCCCGGTCACAATCTGGAGACCCGGTGCGATGGACGATTCACGACCGTTTTTTGCGCATGAATACTTGAACTTGGCGATCGATCGCGATCCGCGGCTGGCCTTGAAGTACACCGGCGGGCAGTTGCCGCCCGTCCCGGTCGCGCCCTTCCTTCGGGAACTAAAAGAGTCCGGCCTTTCGATGAAATGGGGGACGGACATTCTGGAAAGCGGCCGATACCTGCAGCGACTCTACCAAAAGCTCGGTCTGGAGAGTGCCCGGATTGATGCTGTATGTGACGGCTATATCTACTGGACCATAGCCGACGTCGACTATTCCGCCGACCAAGGCCTGCTCGATCCGTTTTGGCACATCAAGATAACTACTCCAAGGTTCTTCCGTCAGTTCAACGGCCCTACTGCCATCCTCGCTTCTCGTGAGTCGGCCCCCTTATCAGCCGACCAGCGCATTCTGGCGGAAGGCGATGAAGTGGAGGTGGACTGGTCAATTTCGCATTTCGACCGACGCCCGATCAGCAATGCCACACTGCGGTGGAGATTGGAGGCCAGTCACGCGGTCCTGCAAGCGGGAGAGATTCCCGGAGTAAGTGCTGAAGTAGGGGATGTGAAGATCGTCGGTACCGCCACACTGACGGTTCCATCACTGGAGAAGGCGGCCAAAGCTCGCTTCATTGGCGAGTTAGCGGGTACAGACGTGTCGAACTCTTGGGACGTGTGGCTATTCCCGAAACACAAGCCCAGCGCCGGTGCAGGTAACAACCTCACCGCCTCAGAGAACATCTACTCCGCACTCTCGAAGCGCTATCCCGGAATAGGAAAGACTACTCCGCCGTCAGGGGTGTTGCTCACGGATGTCTTGGACGGGCAAGCGCTTGCTGCGCTGGAAGAAGGCAAGTCGGTGATTCTGCTCAAGCTAACGGGCCCCAGGCCTGGTGTGCGTTTGGGATGGTGGGCAACCAGCGCTCAGACGGGTACGGCCGTGGCGGACCACGCCGCTTTCGGTGATTTTCCACACGATGGATATCTCAATCACCTTTTCTTCCGGCTGGTGCGGGCAACGGTGAAGACAACAGATCCGGCGTTTCGGGGCGTTGAGAAGTTGATGGTAAATCACGGCAACCAGGGATACCTCACCCATGTTTTTCAGGCAAAGGCGGGCAACGGCAAGATTCTCGCCTCGGGACTCGATCTCCTCTCGGACAATCCGGAGTCCGTCTATCTGCTGGATCAGTTCATCAAGTACGTGCAATCACCCTTGTTTCAACCCGAGGGAGTGCTCGACATCGGCCAGGTCCAGGCCAAACTGGAAGCCGAGGCGGCGCTGATGAAGGATCTGAACGGGTGGTCTGAGACCGTGAGGCAGTTCCACCGGACCTCTTACGGTTCATTTCTCGGGATGCTGACGATGAACGTCGCACGGTTCTCGAGGGGCGAAACAGAGGTCGTCTGGCAAACGCAACCCGTGCCGACCGACATCGCTCGGACTAAAGATTTCCAGTTCAAATGGATTGCCGGGCTGGGTTGGATCACGGAGCCGCCTGCCGCATTCCAGCTCACGCTGGGAAACCGAGAATTGGTGAAATTCGGCGTCGTCCAGGAAGACAAGAGCTGGAAGAGCACGGACGGCAAAATCACGCTGAAGTATACATGCGTGGAAGTTGCGGGTGTTGATAGCTCCGGGACCATGGAACTGACCTTGCCAGCGACGATGCTCCAACCGGGCGAGAAAACGGAACTGAGCGTGGTCGCTCCGCAGACCGGGAGTCGACGCTGGTTCGGCTTGTATGAGTATCCGTGAGTCCGATAGGCAAGGCCTTTCTGGGAGATGTCGAACCATACTAAGGTGCACGGAGCATCTACAATATCGGATGACAGGGGAGCAAAGACCCTGTCAGCCTTTAACCCGAAGTTCCCCAGAAAGAACCCCGATTTTTGCTGTAATCTACTTGAATTCAAGGGGATAGGGTGGGGGATGATGGGGAACTTCCGCCTAATGGGCAGAAAGCCATTTGTCGAGCCACAACGCGACGGTTTCCGGCACGCGTGCCCAACGCGAGGATCATTCTGCGGAGGCAAGCGTGTGTCGGGATGGCGGTTCGATGGATACCTCGGGTGCGGCTCCATTTCAGTGGCAGGGGCCGGCCACGCGTGCCAGCGGGCAAGGGCAGCCCTGCCC
>JABMQX010000319.1 GCA_013203085.1 bacterium
TCAACAAACCTACAAAGAAAGAAATGACGAGGACAAAGACCAATCCCCACCCGGGCGTGTCTCGGAAAATGACCAACACGCCGATAAAAACAGCGACCAATCCCAGCACGCTCCCCAGCCAGATCGCCTTCGACATCCCTTTCATCGAGAACCTCCCGACGGCACGTCCGACCTTCCCTCACAATAAAACGGTCTCCGACCGGAGGCCCCGGCCGTCTCCCCATTACCCGGGATTATGCGTCTCCCCTCCGGTCGCCTCGATCCTTTCCTGAGCTCGCTCGGCGAGCCTTGTCCCCGGCCACCTCTCCCGAATTGTCCTGAGAGCAGCGACCGCCGCCTCGGTATCGCCCAGATTGATCTCATAGAGGTCCGCCATGCGGTTGAGGATGGAAGCACCCTGCGTTTCCCCCAGATTGAGCTTCAGACATTCCTCCAATTCCGAAATCGCCCCACGGTAATCCTTCATCTCCCGGCTATATATCTCCGCAATTTCCAACCGGAGCATGACATTGTCGGGCTCCTTCTCCAGCCCCCGCCGGAACTCCTCAATGGCCTCTTCAAACCTTCCCTGCGCCGCGAGGCCTTTCGCTTTCGAATACTCCCTGGTTATCTTCCCCGCCCTCTCGCCGAACACGGACCCCAACAGCTTCTCGCTGAGCAATCTCGCCATGGGCGGCGCCACGAATACAGCCACCACTATCCAGTATAAGGCCACGAGCAGCGGGGAGGTGAGCGCTGGCCCCACCCCGGGCAGGACAACGGCGAAATACAAAACGATCATCACCGCCCCAATCAGCAGACTAAGAATGTCTCGTGCCCGCATGATTATAGGTTCCTGAACTCGTTGACGTTTCTGGCCCTCGCAATTGCCGTTTCGTAGGTGATGATGCCCTTCAGGTATAGCTCCTTGAGAGACTTATCCATAGTGCTCATCCCGTGCTGCATCCCCGTTTGAATGATCGTCGCCAATTGCTGTGTCCTGTGTTCCCGGACGCAGGAGCGAACCGCGTCCGTCCCCACCATGACTTCGGTTGCAACAATCCTTCCTTTGCCGTCCTTCCTCGGCAAAAGCTGCTGTGCCACAATGCCCTGAATGCACCCCGCCAATTGGACCATGATCTGCTGCTGCTGGTGCGGTGGGAAAACGTCAATTATCCGGTCAACCGTTTGCGGGGCGTCCGGCGTATGAAGCGTGCTCAAGACCAGATGCCCGGTCTCGGCGGCGGTGACGGCGGTGGCGATCGTCTCCAGGTCTCGCATCTCCCCGACCAGAATGACGTCCGGGTCCTGCCGCAAAACATGCTTCAAGGCCGATGTGAAGGAATGCGTGTCTGACCCAACTTCCCTCTGCTTGATAATGCTCTTCTTGTTCTTGAAGAGATATTCAATCGGATCCTCGATCGTTACAATCAAGCACTTCCTTTGCGTATTGATCAGGTCCACCATCGCCGCCAATGTCGTCGTCTTTCCCATCCCCGTCGGCCCGGTGATGATAACCAATCCGTTAGGCTTCATCGCCAGCTTCCCCACGATCGCCGGCAACCCGAGCTCTTCCACACTCCGAATATTCAGAATCACCACACGAAAGGCAGCCTCCACGCACCCTCTCTGCTGATGAACGTTCACCCGAAATCTGCTAATATTCGGAATGTACAGAGAAAAATCGAGCTCCAGATTCTCCTCAAATGTCACCTTCTGCTTATCGGTAAGCACACCGTACATCAATCGTTTTGTGTCATCGGCCGTCAACCGCGGGGCGTCCACCGGCACAAGCTCTCCATCAATCCGTAAAATCGGCGGCTCCCCCTCCGTCAGATGAAGATCGGAAGCGTTTTTTTTCACAACCAACTGCAAAAGCTCTTTCAGATCGCCGTACATCTTCCTCTCCTGTCTCCATAAACCTGGTGTCGGAATCGCATTGCCTTGTACCGACGGAGGCCTGCCTTCGTTGTTCTCGGTTTTCTTCCGGCGAAAGGGCTCGCAACTTCAACCTGTCGCAGGCAGAAAAGCCTGCCTTTTGAGCAAGGCCCTCTGCGAAATAATTCTCTTGACCCGTTTTGCCAAGTTGTGCTATCGTGAGAGAAACGGTATAATCATGTTATACACAACATAGCAGCTCCACTTCTACAAGGTGGTGGTCGAAATGGGTATCACGGGTACAGACCGCATGTTCCACAAACACATGCCGGTCATCGTCCAGAGAAAAAAGCTGCTTGGAAAGACCCCGTCGCACAAAGGCTACATCCAGGACATCAGCATCCACGGTGGTCGCCTCCTCACCACCGAGCCGCTCAAGGAAAACTGCCATATTTGCCTTACCTTTAGAGACCCTGACAGCGACACCGACAGGGTCCTGTGTGCAAAAGTCACGAGTGCGGATTGTCTTGTCTACCATGGGAAAAAGGTCTTCCAGGCCAACATGGAATTCCTCAAGCTCACCAAACATGATGAGGTGATGCTCCAGAACATCTTCTACGCTTCCTCAATGTAGCCTGCCACGTCGGCAGCCCAGTAGGAGATGATGAGGTCTGCGCCGGCCCTCTTTATGCCTGTAAGTATCTCCAGCACCGCTGCTTTTTCGTCAATCCACCCCTTTTCTCCCGCCGCCTTAATTATACCATATTCCCCGCTGACGTTGTAGGCCGCCAGTGGTACCTCGAACCGTTCTCTTGCCCGGCAGATCACGTCAAGGTACGCCAGCGCGGGCTTCACCATAACGATATCTGCTCCTTCCTCGATGTCCATCTCAATTTCTCTCATCGCCTCACGCCAGTTCCCCGCATCCATCTGATAGCTCCGCCGGTCCCCGAAGGCCGGAGGGGATTCTGCCGCCTCCCGAAACGGACCGTAAAAGCATGAAGCATACTTCGCCGAGTAGGACATGATCGCCGTCATCTTGAGATTCGCCTCGTCGAGGGCCCCGCGTATCGCCGCGACCGCACCGTCCATCATCCCGCTCGGCGCGACAATATCCGCCCCGGCCTCCGCGTGTGAAACTGCCGTCCTTGCCAGAAGCTTCAGCGTGGCATCGTTGTCAACCACCGCCGCCGGCCCTTCCCCACGGACGACCCCGCAGTGACCGTGGCTCATATACTCGCACAGGCACACGTCCGTGATCACCACAAGCTCAACGCCACTTTCTCTGATCTCCTTGACTGCTCTCTGAATCACCCCATCCTTGCTATACGCCTCCGACCCCTTCTCGTCCTTTTTCTCAGGAATCCCGAACAAGATCAGCGCAGGGACTCCCGTCTCCGCGATCTTCTTCGCATCGGCCGCGACGGCGTCCGCCGGTATCTGAAAACAGCCCGGCATTGACTCTATCGGCCGCCTTTCCGAGACCTTCTCCGAAACGAACATCGGCATCACAAGGTCATTCACAGACAAGCTCGTTTCCCGAATCATCAACCTCAGCCGTTCGCTGACCCTCATCCTTCTCATACGAACCGTGGGAAACCCCATCTTCCTTCTCCTCCTGTTCTGCTCGATCACCCTCGCGGAATCCCGCTCAGATCAATCCCTCTCTTTCAACCGTGTCGCCCCGCCGACATCATTCGAGACCCATTCTTCTCAGTTGCTCCCGAGCATCTGCCCCCCACGGCCCCGTCGGGTCAATCTCTCTCGTCCGGCGAAACTCCTCCTCCGCCTTTTCCGGCTGCCTCATTCTGACGTAAACCTTCCCAAGATTCAAATGAACCAAGGGGTGGCCCCGTTTGATCCGCGACGCAGTTTGTAGTTGAGTTAGTGCATCATCGAAACGCCCGACCTCCGCGCAAGCCAACGCCAGCGCTGCTCTGATCGGCACGTTATCCGGCCTCCTCGCAACGGCAACATGCAGGTATGCGACGCTCTTCCTATAATACTCCATCGCACGTTCACTGTCCCCCCCTGCCTTATGATCATCTCCAATCGCTTGATAAATCAAACCCGCGCCCAATCTCGCATCCGCATCCTCAGGATCAATTCCCAGAACTTTCCCGTACAACTCCATCGCCTTCCTGTTCTTGCCTCGGCGAAGATAGAGACCCGCCA
>JABMQX010000320.1 GCA_013203085.1 bacterium
ACGTCAGGTCCTGAATTCGGTGCCGCACGATTTTCTGGCCCACATTTGGAAGATAAGCTTTGTTAAGGCCTCAATCGCGCACTTCTTCCAGATAACGTGCGTACTCTGAACGAAAGGCCGGAAACGCTTTTAAGCGGCGCGTGAATCCTAAAACTGGGGGGCAGACGATCCAGCGTAGGGATCAGCGGGGCAGATTACGGGGCTGTGGTCGAGCATAGTGGCGTTTTTCGCCGGCAAATTGGCAGATCATACTGGGGTTCCGTGAATTGTGAAGATCTGATTTGCGCAAAATCGTGAAAGTAAATTTTGCCGGTTAGAATGCACCTCTTGGCGCCTGAGATTTAGCGCGCCTCCCCCACGAAATGTGATCTGATTTCATCGTTTCTGGGAACAGTTTACACCCCTGAAAGCCAACGTTATGCCTCTTGCCCAGATGATGTCTTTCTGACCGGGCATGTGCGAGACTACTGCCAGAGGTCAATCACTTGATTTCAATTCGGTAGAACTTGCCGGGAGATGTCATGTCGGGATCGGACCAGGAGGTCGTTTCCCCTGCAGAGGGAATTGTCGTTTCCTCACTCCATTCCTCGGTCTCCAGGTCCAAGCTACTACCCGTGGTGGCATGGAACCATGGATGCATTACGGGACAACTTGCACGCAACGGACAAGGCCTACGGCAAGGACATTATGGTCGTGGAGACCGCATATCCTCACCATGGCAGGTTTACCCAGAAACCAGGCGATTGGTCTCACGAGAGGATGGCGTGGCCCATATCGCCTCAGGGACAGCGTGCGTTCTTGGTTGAGTTGATCAAAACTGTGCGGAGAACCACAGATGGGCGAGGGATCGGGGTCCTTTACTGGTATCCGGAATCGATTCCTGTTGAAGGTCTTCGAGTATGGTGCGAAGGTGCGATGGCGCTGTTTGACGAGCACGGGAAGGCCTTGCCGGCCGTCAAGGCCTTTCAACCTTGACGAGGCGGCAACGTGTCGATAGCCCACGGCAAACAACAGGCACGTTCATGCGGATTCCATGTGGCCGGCGGGTGCGAACTGCTGCCGCTGACGCTTCAGCAGCAGATCGGCTTAAGCACACATCGGTGACTATACCCATGTACTGTAAACGAAATGATAGAAACGCCATTCATCTCCATGACTCTCCCGGAACGCCCAGAAACGCGTTTTACGCTGCGTACACGCTACGATCGCCTAGATATTGGTCTGTTCGGCGCGACAGGGGCAAATGGACGTTCACATGCATCTGTCGGGTCGTCTCCTCAACATCCTATACGCTTCTCGCGATTCCTTCCGTCTCGTGGTAAAGGCTCAATGAGTTAGGCGGTTAACGAAACTTGCCCGGGAACCTTGCTGACCTGGAGTTCATCGGAGAAGGGCCTTCTCTTGTTGCTTTGTGTATTCTGTGCATAATGACAGAAGGTCTCCCCCGGGAATTGAATGACCCCACTGTTCAAATAGAGCGATCCGGACCGGATGTTGTTGTTCCCGGCGTCATTACGAGGTCTGTCGAGCGGCGTGAGCGAGAGCTGAAGGAAGAAATCCAAGCACTTCAAGAAGTGATAAGGAGCATGGATGTGATCATGAGTACGCGTCGTGATTTTCTCAAGAATCTCAGTTTGGGTGCGGTTGTTGCAGCGATGTGGCCGGCGAAGTGCACTGCCGGGACTGAGAACATCAAGGGTGAGCTTCCCACCATCAGCCTGGGAAAACTGGAGGTCTCGCGGCTGATTCTGGGGAGCAATCCGTTCTTCGGCTTCGACCACGGCAATCCCCAGGCCTCCGGTGACAAGATGCGGGAATACTACACAGAAGAGCGTGTCATGGCGGTGATGGACCAGGCCGCAGAGCATAGTATCACGGCCGTGTGGACGCCTTGCTACGAACACTGGATCCGTGTGTGGAATCGCTACCGCGAGAAGGGCGGCAAGCTGAAAATCTGGATTGCCCAACCTGACCGGTTGCCCATGGAACGGGAAATCAAGATCGCCGTGAAGAACGGCTCGAAGGCGATCGCCATCCAGGGCATCCGCATCGACGACCAAGTCAAAGACGGGAAGTGGGACGTGGGACGTGGCTGGTTGGAGTTGATCAAGAGCCACGGCCTGCCTGCTGGCATGGCTACGCACCGGGCCACGACCCACCTGGAGGCCGAGGATCGCGGGCTGCCCGCCGACTTCTACCACCAGACCCTCTACCGGCCAGACAATTACGTCCGCGAAGGTCTCGAAGAGTCGCTGGCCACGATCGAGAAGCTTCACAAGCCGGTGGTCGCGTACAAGGTCTTCGGGGCCGGTCGCATCTTGCCCAAAGACACGCTGCCCTACGTCTTCAAACGGCTGAAGCCGAAAGATGGCATCTGCGTAGGTGTGTTTCCGAAGAAACGCGACGAGATCGCGGAGAACAGCTCACTGACGCTCAAGCTGTCAAGGAGGGCTCCCCGTCAATCTGACCTATAGACCGCTGTTCAGGTCAAAAGTGGATTAGTATAAACCAAAAGGGAATTACGTCATGTGCAATACTCGTCCAAGGATTCCGGGGGCTTTCTCTAATCAAAAGGCCAATCCATTCGTGGGCGCGGTTGTGGCGGCTGTGGAGTAGTCTGCCCTGAACGCCGCAGTTCAACCGCCGTTTCAGGTTAGTGTCGCCCGCTTTCGTGCTTCTGGTGGTTTCCGGGGGGCGCGTAGCGGCCGAGCTATGCGGTGAAAGAAATGTTGCCTTTAAGATCAATCGTCCGAAGCATCATGAGATGCACTCTTTCGTTCCTTCTTGTTAAGAGCCTTGTCATTCCAATCGCCTTTGCCGACATGATGAAGGATTCGCCTGTCACATTCCCGGAGCACGGCGCGCTCCCCGCGAAGTATCCGCCCGACCAGCCGTCCAAGGAGCATGAAACACCTGAAGAAGGTTACTACATCTTCAGTTCTCCGGAGCGTTCGCTGGCCCAGATTAAGAAAATCCAGGCGGAGATGCCGAAGGGGGAATTCAGCCGGCCGAAGCCGGACTGGACGCACCTCTCGCGAACGCGGCGCATTCTGACCGAGGGCGGAGATCTGCACCTTCTGGCTATGGGCGACAGCATTGTCAACGATACCATGCGCTCCGGGTGGGTGGCCAAACTGCATGAAGCTTACCCGAAAGCCAATATCCGGGCGACGGTCTATGTCCGTGGGGGTGGGGGTTGCCAGCACTACAAGGAGGAAGGCCGCCTCGCAAAGTACGTCATCCCGCGCAGGCCGAACCTTGTCTTCATCGGCGGCATCAGCCAGAGGGACATCGAGAGCATCCGCGTGGTCATCCGGGAGCTAAGGGCGGCCCTGCCGGAAGTGGAGATATTGCTTGCCACCGGGACGTTCGGGACAGCGGATCCACGTGTACCCGAGGAATTGGCCAAGGCGGCTCACTCCGGCACCAGCACCTACGGTGCTGCGCTGAAGCAGCTCGCCACCGAGGAGCGATGCGCTTACCTGGATATGACCACACCCTGGGCGGAATACATCCGCTCCGCCAAGGTGCATCCGCACCGGTTTTATCGCGACGCGGTTCACGCCAACGGATTCGGGGAACAGATTCTGTCGAAGATCCTCATGGCGTTCTCGGGGCCCGCCGAACGCGCCGCGGTCGCCACTTTGACCGCGGGGGCGGACGGCCTGAAACGAGGATGCTTTTTTGCCTACCTCCCAGACGATAATCTCTTTTGTGTCCGGATCGACTTCAACCAACAGAGCGTTCGACTGCCGTCCGCAGTGGCGCTGGGCAAGCAGTGCCGGTCCGTCACTGTGCGTGTCACCCAACAAGGAAGTGAGACTTCCCTACTGGAAACCGTATTACCGGTCAAAAACGGCGTCAGCGATGAAGTGCGCCTGGCCCTTCCGCCGCTCGCCGGCCGTTACGAGGCGCAGTTCACACTGAAGGGTCTGCCGGAACCGCTCGTGTTGACGAAGCCGTTCGTGCGCGAATCGTTCCCCTGGGAAGGCAACAACCTGGGAATTTCCGGCGAAATCTATCCACCCTATGAGCCAGTCAAGGTTGACGGCCACAACGTGTCCGTGGTGTTGCGGCGCTATACCCTGAACGGATTCGGGCTCTGGGACAAGTTGGTGACGCAAGGCCGCGGCGCCTTCGAGAAATGAAGCCGTAGCCCACGGATTTGCCCTGCAAACGAACAGTGATCAGAGTATCCAATTGGAGCTTGCATATGAATACGCGACTATTCGAAAAGGCACTGAAGAGTATGGCTGCTTCTTCATGTCTGGCCATATGCTTCTGCATAGGCGCTGCGCACACGGCGGTCGCTGCTACCTACCATGCTGCAACAAACGGCAACGACAGCAACACCGGCACCCAAGCGCAGCCGTGGCGGACGATCCAGCACGCCGCGGAAACCATGGTGGCGGGGGAGACGGTGATCGTGCACGAGGGAACGTACGATGAAGACGTATCCCTGGTCCGAAGCGGTTCGAAAGGCAAACGCATCACCTTCCGCGCATCCGGCAAGGCCGTGACGAAGAGATTCCGGGTCGGTGACTTCGATTACATCACCATCGACGGATTTGAAATGACGAACAGTGACGACACCGGTGTCTTCATGCGCTTTAGCGGCGATCATATTGAAATCCTGAACAACACGATACATGACACGCGCGCGATGTGGGGTGTCATCCTTGCCGAGGGTGATTATGTCCTCATCAAGGACAACCGATACTACACCTCCCAACCCACCGATGGGTCCGACCGAACTGTGTTTACACTGAGCGGCACCAACGGCATCGTGGAAGGCAACGAGATCGGACCGGCGATCGACATCGATGCCTTCCGGATGTTTGGGCACAACCACGTTGTTCGCAGAAACTACGTTCATAACGTCACGTGTTCCGGCAGTGGTGCGCACGTGGACGTTTTCCAGACGTTTGGGGTCAACGGGGGAGAGTCATACGACATGGTCTTCGAGGAAAACGTTGTCGTTGATTTCGAGGGGCAGTTGTGCATGACGGAAAATAACGAGGATCCCGATTTTCACGACTGGGACATCCGCAACAACGTTTTCGTCAACGTGCCGGTCCAAGCGAACCTCGGCATACCGAACTTGCGATGGTATAACAACACGTTCTATAACGTTGGTTCAGGCAATCGATTGGTTTTCTCCGGCAGCGACAATAGACCGAAAGGCATTTGTAACGGCCTTCAGATCGTTAACAACATCGTCATCCCGGCAGACAACGTTGCCACCTATGGGCAGGTCATGGGGGTCAACCGAAATGGTTTATCAGATGTCATCATTGACCACAACTATGTCGCCCGCATGCGTGCCTTTGGCCCACTAAGCGGATTCAACGAAACACATGGCGTCAATGGCGGCGATCCGCGGTTTGTCAGTGCGGCCCTCAACGATTTTCACTTGCGCTCAACCAGTCCCGCGATCGATAAAGGGGCGACCTTGACAGGGTTCAATGGGGACTATGATGGGACCATCCGACCGCAAGGCGCTGCCTGGGATATCGGGGCATTTGAGTATGTGGGTGGCCGTGCACAGCCTGACCACGAGTCTCTCAAGGAAGGAGATGTGTTCAATCTTGGCGGCCGGAAGGCGACGCTTAAGAAGCTGGACACGCTACCCTATGTGAAGAGCGAGTACACGAAGCGTTTCGAGTTCGATTCGTACGAGAACCCCAAGCTCAAGGAGCTTCGCGAGCGTTACAACCTCGAAAAGGTTATCGCCCAGGGTAAAGACGAGTTCGACCAGCAGGTCTTCTTGATGGATTGGACACACCGCCAGTTCAAGAAGTTCGGCCGCCCTTCCGCGAATCCCAAAGGAGCTCTGGAAATCCTGAGGGACATCGAGCAGGGACATACCTTTTTTTGCACACACTATGCCACGGTTTTCGTATCCGCCGCCGCCAGTCTGGGATGGGTGGACCGTGCGCTGGCCCTCAGGCGGCACCAAGGAGACGCCAAAGGGGGATCGACGGAGCATACCTCGACAGAAATCTGGTCAAACCAATACCGCAAGTGGATCATGCTCGATCCTACGAGCAACATGTACCTGGAGAAGGAGGGCGTGCCTCTCAACGCTTTTGAGATCCGACAGGAATGGTTCTTTCAAGAAGGCAGAGACCTTGTTTTCGTGATCGGGAAGGAGCGTGAGAGATACAGGAAGACTGACCTGCCGATCTTCCTGGCACACTTCGCTGGCTTTGGCGACCTGAAGGTCAACCCCGACGAACTCGACAAATACGGCTTCATCGCCTACATCCCCAATACCAATCTCATGGATGCCGGAGAGGATTACGCCAACATGTTCATCGTGAAGGACAAGTTGTGCGAAGGGACGCGATGGCATGAGCGGACTGTCCCTTCTAACCCGGCCGTGGACCCTTACTTCCCGGTCGGTCAGGCAGCGCTCAGCCTTCGCACGGAACGGGAGAAGATCAACGTCTCACTCAAGACGCTGACCCCGAACTTCAAGCAGTACGAAATCCAGATCGATGCCGGCGGGTGGAAACCATCCGCAGACAATTTCCTTTGGAGCGTCCATCCGGGGCCGAACCGACTCGAAGTGAGGACAGTCAACCAGTTCGGGATTAATGGTCCCATCTCGACGGCGGAAATGGAGTTATCGGAATAGAGGACGCTAATGACCGAAGACGTGGGCAAAGTAAAGCTCGTGTGGCGAAAGTGGGTCACATCTGTTCATCTTGCACTGTGCACTTTGATCAATTTGCGGGCGGTCCGACAGGGATTACGATTGAGCCATGGAAACGGGCGCCACACTGCCGATTTCCCTGATCTTCATGGTTGTACTGAGTTGCGTTGTTTGAGAAAAGGCTGAGAAACCGATGAGGAGCTGGAACCATTTCCTGACTCTCTTGCTTGCGGGGGCCGGTACGTCGCATTATGCCGAACCGACGCCCCGCGTCGTGTTGCGCGACGCGCCGATGCTCAAATTTCCCGGCGCCTCACCACGCGAGAATGTCCGGGCCAAACCCAATCGCCCAACGCGTGCACGCGGGTGCCTTGAACGGTCTATTCCCTGACAACCAACGTGTGCGTTTTTCATGTCTGGGTGAGGAATCGCTCGAACCGAATGTTGCGCTATCATAGAGGCATTAACGTGCAGATGTAGCGTTTAAGAAGCTATATGGGAAATCCCAGCTAACACAGCAAACAATTATCGCCGTCTTTTGCGTGAACGGAGTAAACAAATGAGGAGAAATGTGATCATCGTTCTGTTGACCGCGGCCGCATCCGTGGGTTCGGCCCGAGAGTATCATGTTTCCGTAAGCGGCAACGACCTGTACGAGGGCACCGCCGCGAAGCCTCTGCGGATCATTTCGGCGGCGGCACGGTTGGCCCAGGCCGGCGATGTGATCACGGTGCATGACGGCGTCTATCGCGAACGGATCAACCCGCCGCGCAGCGGCGAGTCTGACCAGAAGCGCATCGTCTACCAGGCTGCACCCGGCGAAAAGGTCATCATCAAGGGCTCCGAAGTCATCAAGGGTTGGCAGAAGGTGCAAAACGACACCTGGAAAGTCAGCATCCCCAACAGCTTTTTCGGAGACTTCAACCCGTACAGCGACCCGATTCACGGCGACTGGTTCAATCCCAAGGGGCGGGACCATCACACGGGCGCGGTTTATTTGAACGGCCACTGGCTCACCGAAGCGGCCAGGCTGGACGATGTGCTGAAACCCGCCGGGAAGTCCCCACTGTGGTTCGGACAGGTGGACGAGACGAACACCACGATCTGGGCGCAGTTCAAAGGCATCGATCCCAACGAGACCGAGGTGGAGATCAACGTCCGCCAGACGGTGTTTTACCCGGACAAACCGGGCATCAACTACATCACCGTGCGCGGCTTCACGATGATGCACGCCGCCACGCCCTGGGCGCCGCCCACCGCCGAGCAGATCGGCCTGATCGGCACCCACTGGAGCAAGGGATGGATCATCGAAAACAACGACATCCGCTACTCGACCTGCGTGGGGATCACCCTCGGCAAATACGGTGATCAATGGGACAACACGTCGCAAAACACTGCCAAGGGCTACGTCAAAACGATCGAGCGTGCCCTGGAAAACGGCTGGTCCAGGGAAAACATCGGCCACCACA
>JABMQX010000321.1 GCA_013203085.1 bacterium
ATTACAATACGCGGCGGCTGAAGCGTGATGCTGTGACCTTGCGGTGGAGCGGTCCGACAGAACAGTAATGAGCTGGTTCATCAGGTGTGGTTCGAGCCGCCAGTAGCCGAGGCTGTTCTTTTCGCCCTGAAAGGGCACAGTTTTACCCGGCGCCGAAGAATCCTGATCTCAATGCTTGCGCACTGCTCATGCAACGAAGTCCCCCTATCCCGCCCGCAGCGGCTCCATGGGGACGGGCACTGAGATGACTCGGCTGCCGTTCCAGACATCCAGCCATTCCATATTCCTTTGCACATGAATGCTGAAGCGGGTGTTCTCGCTCGTGCTTCGCTTGGCGATGAGGCAAGGATTGTAGCGCTGATTCGGCTTCGCGGTCAGCTTGAAAAGAAGTTCCACCGTGTTTTCGGGCAAGTCCAGATGAGGGGTTTTCCCTATCGTGACGAATTGGCTTTCGTTTAATGTGAGGGCGTTGCCGCCGCCCGGTCCGTCAACAAAGACAGCTCTACCACCGCGAAGGACCCCTGAATCGCCTGCCTTCTGATCCGTCAGACTCTCTTCCATTCTCCAATACGCTGCGAGCCCCTGTTCGGACAAGATCAGCCTCGCGTATCGATCGCTCAGCTCGCCTCCTTCCGCGGCTGGGGATGCCGCGAAGCACATTGCCAAAAGGGAGATTGCCACCCCAAACTCCGAGTTGAAAAGGACGTTCATGTTGGCCCTCCTTTCCGCCAAAGGCGTGCATGGTCTTCAAAAAAGGAGCCGCACTTCGGCCATATAAACTGCCTGCTATCTTGTATCATTGGGAGAGCTCGATTTTGAATCGAAGTGCTGTCCGGTTATGGCGCCGGGTGTTCGCTAAAGTCCGAAGCCGCTCATCTTCGAGGTTCTGAAAGCAGGAGGTCTCGACGGAGCGTGTCCTGAGCGAGGAGGATGTGTTTCCCCCCGGCGCTGACTGTTCGTCCAACGTTTTCTTATCCACCGCATAGCGAGTGCCTTTGAGCGCCTCGCGGCCAGGAAGGACGATCTCCCGCTCCGGAGGATAGACAGCGTTCAACCCCTTCTTTTCCTCGTTGTCGAGGGGCCCGATGACCCACCATTCGTGGATGAAACCGGAGAGCTTCTTGCCTGCCCAGCTCAAGCGCTCGGCGACACTGGGGAGTTGGGGGAAGGGGGCGTGCGGCTCTGTCTGATACCAGTAGGCAACGCTGTAGTAGTAGTTGCCGCTCGTGAACGGCGGAGTTCCCCTACCGTGCTCGATGAGGAAACGTATTGATTTCTTGAAGGGGACGGGGTCAGGAACGTGCCAGCGATACGCCGTCGCGAAGGGGTCTTCGCAGATCGTCACGCCGTAGTAAGGGAAACAGCCCTGTCGGAGTCCGTAGGATTCGCAGAAGTAGTCCTCGGAACCCGTGCCCTGGATGGCGTGCTTGCCGTCAATGTAGAGGATTTCATCGCCCTCGCCCCACCAGCCGCCGTCGTTGTTCTTGACACTGAGGACACAGCCGATGAGGTGGCCGCGGCCTTTCGCGTCGAGAATTTGATAAGGGCCGGTCGGAGGTGGCGTACCCTGGCGATACTGGGCATGGAAGTAGCCGAGGTTTTCGGGCATCGTCTTATAGGCCTTGTAGTTGACCTCGTACCAGTGTTTGCTCGGCTTCTTCCCCTCGTTGGTGATGGTAATGCGGGCAGCCCTGGCGAAGGGCATCGGAATGTAGCAGTTTCGCGCCGCACCAAAGACCGCCGGGTCAGTTACTTCACCACGGCGTTGGTCAATGCTCATCAGCGCCGAGCTGAACTTCTCGGTGAAGCCGAAGCCGACGGCAAAGAAATCGCCAATGGGCGCTTCGACGCTGGGGCTATCCTCGCGGTCCCAGTACATTCGGAGGACGTGCATCTGGAGGTGATGGGGCTCATCGCTGGTGACGTTGTCGCGGAAGTGGACGATGCAGCCCGGCCCCGTGATGTCGGCGAGGAGGAGGGTCTCGCCGGGCGCCAAAACCCGCCAATCCTTGTTGCCCCCGGTCGGGTCGTGCGAGGTGATGCGGCGCATCTCGTAGCTACGGAAGAGCGGCAGAGAGTCTCGCCCCGGGCGCGACTCGCCAGCGTGAACTCCGAAGGCAATGCCCCAAACAAGGAGGCACGTTACAAGTGCTTTCACAGTCGGTTCCTCCATGTGAGCGAGAGTCGAATGGAGTTTTCCCACGTTGTCTCGCTTCTGGGCTCGTGTGCGCCCTATTGAGATTTCATACTGTGGCTATGGGGAACTTGAAGGCGGCCGGGCGCAGTTTGGGGCCGCCGGGTGCCACTTAACGGGCAGACCGGAGGCGGTCCAGATGTGGAAGCGCCTCCTATTCGTCCAATTCTTTCACAAAACGCCTATTCGATCAAGAAAGCTCGGCAAGAGGGGGCGGCTCTATTTCCGTTGCAGGTCAAGAATGGTGGGCGGGATGCCCATACCCCGGCGAGAGTACACGCAGGCTGCGGTCTTTTTCTTATTTTCCTTTCTTGAACTCTACGATTTTGCGTTACCCTTTTCTTCCCTTCTTGCCTGCGACGTCTTGCCTGAGAATCTGGTCCGCCTTGCGAGAGCCTCACTAATGCGATTCGCAAATACGGTTACGTATGGTGCTCTGAGAAAAGGGTTCTTGTGACGAGATAACCCCGCGTTCCGCGGCGTCGGAACAAATACGTCACCGAACTTATGAATGGGAGCACTCAGGGAGGTCGTCTGGATCGCTATAGTGCGGTGGTTGTGGTTTTCATGCTATGAGGGTGGAGACGCAGGTTATCACTCGCCGTGGCGCTTGGGAACAAGGCGAAGGTGTTCTCTACTGTACCCATGTATCACGCGAATGTCGCGTTTCTGGTCTTCGGCTTCTTGCATTTCTTGGCCGTAATCGCCGCATAATAGCGGGTCCGGACAATATACCTCTAAAGCTTCCTTAACTCGCAAATCAGGGCTGCCGGGGACACACACATCATCATGAGAAGCGGGGCGTTTCTGAGCAAGCCTGAATCCGAGTTCTTGGTCCCGGCCTCGCTTTGGAATCCTGGAAAGCGATGCAATGGAGGCGCTGCCCTGGCTGAGATAACCTTTGTGCTCATCCTCGTACCCTCGCCGTATACCGAGAGATGGGCGTGTCCTCGCCTTATCCCCGGGATGTGGTCGCCTTCACAGGGCCACCATAGGTCGGAACGCTATGCCATGCTCCGAGCGGAAGGATCTCACGGCAGGACCTCGACTCTTAAAAAGCGCTTGCGGAAGAGCGGATTGTGTTTTTCGACGAACAAGCCGGTTGTTCCATGGGCGATTAACGCCTCACGGACGCAGGTCCAGTCCGTCAGGTTCTCGCTGGCGAAGACGCGATACTCCTTGCCCGGAACGGCGTTCCACCAGAGCCTGGTCTCCACGTCTCCAGGCTCGAACATGGTGATTTTCAGACAGGACTGTGCGTCGAGCGGATCTGTTCCGGCGATGACTTCCTGCCCGTCCGATTCGCCATCTCCGTCTGTGTCGCTCTTTGCCGGGTCACTGCCATCCTTCAACTCCTGCGATGTTGTAAGCCCATCTGAATCAGGGTCGTCATCCGGTCCGAAAGCGAGCGATTGGAACGGTCGGACTGAATTCATCGGTTTGTTTCTTCCTGTAACGAGACATCTCCTTCTCTGGCTATAGTTGCCTTTTGAGAAAGAACAAACTCGAAGGCGCACGCAACGTTTCCGCGCACAGGGCCAGCACAGGGACCGGTCTTTTTAAACAGTGGGCTTTGTTCGAGCCTACCACAAAGAAGCTCATCGTTGAAGACCAGCACGCACGTTCGACCATAAGGGGCCAGTTCATTTGCGAGGCCCTCCGCTGAAGTACTCGTAAACTCACCCAGAAAAACAGAATCAGACCAATAGGCCATGTATAAACCGCGGGAGTACTGGTTCGCCGCGACTTGGCTTGCTGTACAAAGCGCGCTAGCCGATTTCCTGAGCCAATCTGGCTCCACCCGCTTGTAGCTTCGCCAATCTTCTATCGTCAACAATGTGTTGTACCCAATCGAGATTAGCAAAAGGAACGCTATAGCCGGCCGAAAAGGCGCGCTTCTTGGGCCTATCGG
>JABMQX010000029.1 GCA_013203085.1 bacterium
AGGCCTTTCCCGACGGAGAACTCCCGTGTGACTTCAAGCCCCTCGGGGTATTGCGCGCGTTTATCAACCGCCGGAATCGCTTCCCCATCGGCAGACGCCTCCGCGTAGTGAAAGAGCAAGGCGCTCTCCAGGGTGTACGGGAGTTCGCCGTGGTAGTGTTCAAGAGAGCCGACGATCTCCCACCGCAGGAACACCCCGGAAGCGTAAATGCAAAGCAAAAACGCATAGGGGACCAGCCGTTTCGGATGGCGAATTCTGATTTTCTGTCTTCCCTTTTCTTCGTCAGGCTCGGACTCTTCGCCAACAAAGGTTATCTGCCCAGCTTCTATCGGCAAGCCCGCATGTGCTTCGGCAGGGGAGCCATTGCCGCGTAATCCTTGACGCAAGAACGCCTATCAGCGGATACGCAGCCTATTGGCGGCCCCGATTCTGCTGAGCCTGTGCTCGGTAAGAGAATGTAAGGCTCGCGAGCGAAGCCGCTCGGGGATTGCCTTTGTGAGTTTTTCGTCTGAGGTTTTTAGCCCCAGTCACTTATGCCAAGCATTCGGAACCGGGCACCCCATAAGCGGGGGGATTGTGAACGATAAGGGCTGAAAGGGCCCTCTCATATTTCAGCCCAGTTTGTGCCGACTTTCGTGCCCACCTTGAGGGGCACGGTCAGTTCCTTGACCGACTCCATCTCCTCGACGACCATCTCTCGTAAAGGCTGGAACTCATCCTCGGGCAGCTCGAAGAGCAATTCGTCGTGAATCTGGATGATCATCTTGGATTTCAAGTCCATTTCCCTCAGCCGCCTGTCAATGTTGATCATAGCGACTTTGATTATGTCCGCTGCCGAGCCTTGAACGGGGGTATTGATGGCAATTCGCCTGCCGTTCTGTCGGGAAGTCGAACTTTTGCTTTTGAGCTGAGGGATTTCCCTTCTTCGATTGAAGAGAGTGGTCACTAAGCCGGTCTGCTCTGCGAGAGCTACGGTGTCGTCCATGTACCGCTCGACCGCCGGATACCTCACGTAGTATTGACGGAGGAACGATTGCGCGTCTGAGACGGATATGTTCAACTGGCCGGACAAACCGTAGGCCTGCTGACCATAAATTATGCCAAAATTGACCGCTTTTGCCCGGTATCTCATCTCGCTGCTGATTTCGGACACCGGCACGCCGTACATCAGCGACGCTGTGTAAGCGTGGATATCCTCCCCCCGTCGGAAAGCCTCAATCATGGCTTCTTCTCGGGCGAGATGGGCAAAGATCCTCAGTTCGATCTGCGAATAATCCGCTGATAAGAGGAGCCATCCTTCCTTTTCCGGCACGAACGCTCGCCGAATACGGCGACCGAGCTCCGTGCGAACGGGTATGTTCTGCAAATTGGGATTGGAGCTTGAAAGCCGGCCCGTAGCGGTGGCGGTCTGGTTAAAGGAAGTGTGGATCCTTCCCGTCGTTGGGTGAATCAGCGCAGGGAAAGCATCAACATAAGTTGACTTTAACTTAGCAAGCTGCCGATAGTCAAGGATTGTTTTCGGCAGGTCGTGAAGCCTGGCAAGTTTCTCCAGAACGGAGACATCGGTCGAGGCGCCGGTTTTCGTTTTCTTTTGCACAGGCAACTTCAGCTTCTGGAACAGAATCCCGGATAGTTGCTTGGGAGAATCGAGATTGAAGTCCTCGCCCGCCATACGATAGATGCGGCCCCTCAGTTCTTCAAGGCGCTCTTGGAACTCTCCGGACATCCGGTCGAGGAATTGCCGGTCCACGAAGACGCCGTTTCTCTCCATTCGCGCGATGACAGGAATGAGGGGCAGTTCGATCTTCTGGAAAAGCTCGTGGAGGTTTTTTTTCCGCAACTCGTCCTCAAGAATCCTTTTCAACCTCAAGGTGATATCAGCGTTTTCGCAGGAGTACCGACAGACCTTTTGGATAGGCACTTCTTCCATGCTGATCCTACGAGCGCCTTTGCCGATGAGGTCTGAAATCGGCGTCACTTTGTGTCGGAGGTACTCGATAGAAAGGTTCCCGAGGCTGTAAGCTTGTATCGTGGGATTGAGCAGATAGGCCGCCACCATGGTATCGAAAGCGGGAGATTCAATCGCGACGCCGTGGAGGGCAAGAACCTGCATATCGAATTTGATGTTTTGTCCAACAATCCTTATGTCCCTTCGCTCGAGGATTGGTTTCAGAGCCGAGACAACCGTACTGCTGCTCAATTTCCCGGTGCAGGGCAGGTAGTAGGCGACTCCTTCCTCGAAGGAAAGAGAAATCCCTACCAGCTCCGAGGTGAAGGGGTCGAGACCGGTTGTTTCCACGTCAACTGCCAGCTCCTGGACCCCGTTTAATTTCTCGAGCAGAGCGATGAGCTGCTCCCTGTCGGCAATCAGCCGGTAATCGGTTCTAAAATCCTCCCTTCCCTCCGCCATTTCCTCGAGAAGGGCGAGGAATTCGAGCTGCGAGTAAAGGGTTGCCAGTTTGGCTTTATCCGGCCCGAGGAACCTTGCGGCCGGGAGGTCGAACCCGAGCGGAACGTCGGTACTTATCACAGCTAACTCGCGAGAGAACCTCGCCTGCTCGATGTGATTTCTCAGGCTCGCCCTCCGTTTTTCACCCGGAATCTTGTCAATCTTGGCAAGGACCGATTCGAGGTCCCCGAATTCCCTCACAAGGCTCAGGGCGGTTTTCCCGCCCACGCCGGGAACGCCGGGGATGTTATCCGAGGAATCGCCGGACAGCGCCAGAACATCTACGAAGAGACTCGGCTCAATCCCGAATTCTTCTTTGAACTCCTTCTCGCCGTAAATCTTATTATCCCTGTGCGTGTGGAGGACTCTCACGTGCCGGCTCAATAGCTGAAACATGTCCTTGTCGCCCGTGACAAGGTAAACCTCGAACCCAGCTTTCCCACCCAGCAAAGCGAGGCTCCCCATGACGTCGTCAGCCTCGAAGCCCTCTTTTTCGACAATGGGAATCTGGAAAGCGGTGATCAGCTCTTTGATCAAGGGAATCTGGATGCGCAAATCGTCCGGCATCGGTTTGCGTTGGCTTTTGTATTCCTCGTATTTCTCATGTCTGAAGGTTGGTCCGGGAGCGTCGAAGGCGACGATGAGGTAATCGGGAGAAAAGTCTGCGATCAATTTTCTGAGCGTCTTGGCGAAGCCGAATACGGCGTTCGTGGGCGTCCCGCGAGAGTTGGAAAGGCGCCGTATGGCGTAGTATGACCTGTAGGCGTATGAGTGGCCATCAAGAACGAAGAGAGTCTTTTTCTGATCCATGGCGATACTGCCGTTCAGAAACGATTGAGTCTGAGTTTAACCGCGCGTTTTCGGTGGCTCGCGCAGACAAGCGTTGATGAAAAGCGCAAACAGGACCTTACGGCATAGCCCGCAGGTTATCGGGAACGATTCGGTCAGCCCTGCCCGATGACAGGCAAGTTGTTTTTCGAGCAAAAATCTACGTGGCGGCTGCGGGAAATAACTCCCGGCCTCGTCACTCCGGGTAAGCCACCAACGCGCCAAAATCCGAGCGACAGATGCTGTGAAGCGAACAGCCGTCTCGGGAGAAACCGCGAAAGCGTTAAGAGTGGGAAACGATCAAGACAGTTATTGAACCTGAGAATCATCCCGTGCGTGATAAACTCTGGGCAGCTCCGCATGAGAGAGTCGAAAATGTCCGCCTAAGGAGGCAGGAACGATCTTCTTCTATTCCATAATCCCGCTGGTTACAAGCCCGGGGGCGATCTCACCGGCTTCCTCTTTGCTTTCCCTGATCCTCTTCTGGAGTACTCGCGCTTGTTCTCTGTCCGATTCCCTTTGCGCAGCCAGCCCTATGCCTTTGGATGTTATCAGGCGGGCGGTGACGAAGATGATGAGGTTAGCCTTGGAGGTTGTTTCAGCGTGGCTTCTGAAGAAGCGTCCAATGAAGGGGATACTCCCCAACAGCGGGATTTTATCTTCGTAGGTGGTAGTCTTATCCGTAATCAACCCGCCGAGGACGATGGTCTCCCCGTCTTCGACGTGGACAGTGGTGGTAACGTTTCGCGTCTCGAAGATCGGCTGGTTGATGGGGTAAATCTCGTTGCCGTAATTGATCCACTTTACAAGGTCGGTCACTTCCGGCATGAGGACGAGAGTAATCATCCTGCCGTCTGCGCTGACGGTAGGTGTGACGTTGAGGATGATGCCCACGTCCCTCTTCTCCCAGTTTCCGGGAGTAACCATGAATACTTCGCCGGAGACGAGGTTGGTGGTGCCGCCCAAGCCGCCGCCGATATTGATAGTCTCGGTGTCATACTCGGTCGGGTACGTCAATTCCTGCACCACCTCGATCTGCGCCTGCTGTCCGCTGACGGTTGTAATCCTCGGAGCGGAGAGCAGGTCCGACCAATCCCTCTGGTTTATAGCGTGCCAGACGAACTGGAAATCGGGCTCGGTCATTATGCCAGAGATAGAGAATATCTGGTCGGCGTCGGGCGTTGGGAACGCCATCGGAAGCAATTCCGGGAAGAATCTTGTGCCTCTCTCGGGGTGTACGTCGACCTCAAAACGCTTTCTTGCCCCTGCAGGGGAGGGCCCTCTGGTTGCTTTCTTGGTGAAGACTAGCGGCGAGAGCATTCCCATCTCGAAAGAGTTCTCGAAGTAGCGGGTGTAAAGGATTTCCACGAACCGCGATTCTATTTCGACCTGGAGGGAAGGCTGATCCCATAAGTTCACCAACTCCCGAATCAGGACCATATTCGTGGGGGTGTTGGTAACAATGACCGTACCCGTCCTTCTGTTATAGATGATGTTGCTTCCCATCGGCCAGGGGACTCCGCTCTGGGCGAGAAACTCCCTAATCGTCTCGGTCGCGCCGGGGCCACCCTCGGCTCCGGGCAACCCCGTGTCAAAAGCCGTGCTCCCGCTGGCATCAGTTGGTCCCTGGAGAAGGCTGTCTCCTGTGATTGCCAGGTCGGGTCGATCGATAATCCCGATTCCGGTAGTTGCGAGACGGAATATTTCGGTTTCGAGAGATTCTGGCGGCACATAGTCCACCGGAGCGATGAGAATAGCGTAGTCCTCGACCACATATTTCAGGTTTTTCCATTTGAGGACGTATTTGAGGACCTCTTTCAGGGGGACATTTTTCAAGTTGAGTTTGATGCCGGACTCCTCGATCGGCGGAATCCACGCTCCGGCGGCGGTGGTTTCGCTGATTCCCGGCGTTCCCATGGGGGAAGTCATGCCGGGAGTAGTCATCCCCGGTGTGGTGAGGCCGGGGGGGAAGGTTGTTCCGCCCGGACCGGGAAAGGCGCCGGGTGTCATGGTGGGACCGCCCGGAGTAGGAGTAAATCCACCCGGGGCTCCCGGAGTCAGCCCGATACCCGTCGTTGGCTGGCTGTAACCGCCTTGAAAGACCACAGGGTCTATCACGATATTCACGTCAACCTCGCGAGAAAGAAAATCAAGCACCTCCGTCAGGTTGGCATCCTCGAACTTGACTTCCGGAATGATCTCGTCCAGCTTTCTCAGTATTTCCTCTTTGTGTTCGCTTGGCTCCGCTACAACAGGTCCGACTTCGGGTCCCGCGACAGTGACGGCTCGACGGGTTCTCTTTGCCCATGTTGCAAAAATTTCGGTCAGCATCTCCTCCCGCCTGGCCCGGGCATGGGCTTGCTCCCACCGGGTCAATTGCTCCTGGAGCTGTTTGATCTTCTTATAAATGTCGATATCGTAAGGGCTGAGTTCGCGCGCGTCGAGGAGCTTGTCCTTAGCCATCTCGTAATCTTTTTTCCGGATCAAGTCTTTGGCTTCTGCGAGGAGCTGTTCCGCCGTCGGGGGAAGTTCCTCGGCAGGAACGACGAGCTTTTCCTCTTCGGCGGGAGCAGGGGGTTTTTCGAGCTCAGCGATGGCTTGTTCTCTGAACCGGGCAACCGGCTCATTTCCCGGGTAATCGCTGAGGAACTGGTCGCAAAGGTCCCTGGCTTCGGCGAACTTCTCCTCGGATAGCATGATCGTGATCTGCATGATCCTCGTGCGTTTGAGGGTCTCCTTGTAGTTCTCATTCTCGGGGTCAGCAGCGACAGCAGCAGTCAATTCTTCGATAGCTTCGTCATACTTCCCTTCTCGCAAGGCCTGGGCTGAGGTGTTGAAGTGTTTTTCAGCTTCGATCTTTCTTTCCTGTTCCTTGAGGGCTTTCTCCTGTTCGACCTCGGCTGCTACCGCCTCGGCGGCTTTGGTCTCGTCCTCGGCAGGCGGGAGCTCCACGCTCTCTCCGAATCCCCCCCCGCGTAAGCCAAAAGCCACAACGGCTGAAGCCACGATCACCACCCATTTTGCCGTAGCTTTCATAATATCTGAGTCTCCTTTCAATTGTTCTCAGCGGCCGGTGTCCGCCACGATCAAGCTTATCTTGTATTTCGAAGCAAGTAGAGATTTACGCTTTGCCCTCAACGGTCATTGGCACTCATGCGACAGCGGAGGACTCTTAGAAGGTTCGAGCCGCCTGTTGTCGCACCAGCCTGAGCGCCTCGAAGCTGGGCGCCTTGAGGCGGAAAACTCTCGTGCACAGCTCCTCTCGCGGCGCCCACCCTACGGGAACAATCACAATAGCATAGTCTTCTACAATATACCTCAAGTTTTTATATCGCAAAACATATTTCAGCACAAATTTCAGCGGCACGTTTTTGAGACGAAGCGTGATCCGCCCGAGCTCACGAGAGGGCGCCTTGCTTTCGGCGGAGTTCTCACCCGCTTTGCGCTGCGGCGCAGCGGTTCCGCCGGAGCCGACCGGGAGTAAGGCTGAGCGATACACCGAGTGGTCTATGATAATATTGACGTCCGCTTTTTGAGAAAGAAAACTTATGACATCTTCGAGGTCGGCTTCCTTGAAGTTCACTTCTGGGAGAACTCTGTTGAGTCGTTGGCGGGGCGCTTTCGTGGAAGCTGCCACGGCTGTTGCCCTTTGTCCCCCAAAGGCGAGGGTGAAAGCAACAAGAAGTTGAACTGCGATCGCTTTTCTCATCGGCGGCAAAGAAACTCTCTTATCGGGACGAAGCCGGGACCCTATGTTCTTTCCCATCTTTGTCTTTGAGAATGATTTCGATGTCCGAGACCTTCAGAACCTCGAATGTGATGGTTAGGTCTTCCTGATTGGTGAGGAGATCTCCTGCATAAACATCGAAGGTCTTCACTCCTTTGCTGACTGTCTTTCCCTGGTGCTCCACCCGCCAGGTGCCTTTCGATGCCTGGAGAGTGGCCATCGCTACCTCCTCTTCGACGGTCTGCTTTCTCCGCACACGAACGGGCTTGCCCTCCCCTTTCTGGATGGTCACAAAGTACTCAGATGTCATATAGGCGGGCATGCCCGGCGGACGCATCTCCACATCTTCCTCCTTGAGGTCAAAAAGTCTGTAGCCCTGAAAGAGGTCACCCTCCGGAACCATACTCGTCCGCGTGTTGTCCAACCAGTTAATCTGGAGAACAAAGGTGCCATCGCGCCTCTTGTAATAGCCAAAGAAAAGGATGTCAACCGGTTTGGAGCCCGCCGCAAGGACCCTGAAGGGGATCCCCTTGACTGGCGGGGGAGGGGGAGGTTCGGTGCCGCCGTTATCGGGAGGGGGCTCCACACCCGTCCAACTGTATTTGCATTTCGGGCAGATCACCACATCTCGGCTGCTGATCCATCCGCAGCGGGGGCACTGTTTTTCATTGGGGCCGGGCTCGATTTTCTCGGGGTCGGAGGTGATGTCATGCCTGGCATCGAGCTGTAACGGGTCGGTGAAGGTTTTCAGGACAAATCGCTCTTTGGATAGGGTTGGCTCCTCGCCGAAGTCTTCATTGCGGATTGGGGGTATATGGATGCCCTCGGTCGAGGTGTTCGTCGTGACGAACTTGAATGCCTGCATGACGAAAAGGATCAGAAAGGCAAAGAAGACTATCTTATCTATGTATTTGATAAACAGCTTCTTATAATCAGCCGCCATGGGCGATTCATTCCTCCCTGTTCACCTGCTCGCCGTTGATATCGAAGAAGCGGACCGAGCCGTCTTTGCCTTTTCAGGCTCGAGCTCGGTTTTCAACTTATCATTGAACTCGACAAAGTCAATGAGCATGTTGACTTCGATGATACTGTATTCTGGGGGTCTCCCCTTGAGTCTTTTTCTGTTATCCAATTCCCTTTTCATGCGGGCGAGTTGTGCGCTGAGTTCTTCTCTCGCATCGGTCGAAATCTGCTCGCCGAGTCTCCGCTGGAGGCGCCATATCTCCTTTTCTTCCGGGGTCTTGGTGCGCCACTGTCTGAAGAAGCTGAGGGCAGCATGGCCGTACATGTCCAGCATCGCCTGGGCTCCGGGGAGGTCCTCGGGGATATCTTCGGGTCTGAAAGATAGGCCTTTTCTCCCTGCCCTCGCCCTGGTCACCGTGAGGGCCCTGTCCATGGCGTCCCTTCTCATTTTTTCCCTCTCATCGTCGGCTTCCTTCACCTTGAAGCGCAAGTCATTGACCACGAAAAAGTTCTTGGGAAGGCCCTCCTGCCCGACCCTGTTGGGTGTGATCAAGCTGTTTTGGAAAAAAGCCAGGGACGGATATGTGCACGAGAACTGCACCCGGAAAGGCACGGTGTCGTAGAAATCATATCTCCCCGATCTTCGCCTGGTGGTGGTCTCACCGGGAGTGAACTTATAACGGGAACTGGAAGTGCCTGCCTCCATCAGCGCGTCATCGCGGCGTACCATCCGGTCAATGGAGTACACATCGCTGGCGATGAGAAGTCGAGCGATGTCAACGGCGGCGGAGAATTCTCTCTGCAATTGAAGCACGTCATCGTCAGGCCCGGGCGGGGCCAAGGCGTATTCCTCGAAGCCGAGGTATCTGGCTTTGGGCGCAATCCTGATCTGATTATTGATGCGGGCGGTCGCTTCTATGAGTCCAATCGTTTCGTTCATTTCGCCCTGGAACTTCAGGCCGCTGACCTTCTCAGGAACGTGGTTCCACTCGAGCGCCTGCATGACGATCTGCTTATAAGTCTCCTCGACCTTTACTCTCTGCCCTTCGAGGTGCTGCCTGTGTTCTTCGGTGGGTTTTGCCAGTCGCACAGCGTTGACGTTTTCTTTCCATTTCGTGACGTCGGCCTTTAGACGCTTTGCTTTGTCCGCTTCTCTCTTCCAAAAGAAGGCGGAGCCGGCTATGGCAAGGCCGAGAATGCCAACGGAAATGTAAAAGCCGTAATTGCCCTTCAAACCTTTCATAACATCTCACTCTTATTGGGGTACTCGAAATCCTCGGCGAACCTGCCGATCATAGTAAACCTTGCGAGCTTCTGGCTCCTGAGTTCCAGCCACCTGACATGCACTTCATCAAGGTACCCGCCGGTTGCGGTCATCTTGCGGCCTCCCTTGCCGCCGCTGCGAGCGAGCTCGATGGGGCAAGGCACTCCAATGGCATCCTTCCGGATTCGACCATCCACAATCCAAGCCGGCTTCTTGCGCTCCTTGTAGGTTGCGAGCACCTGCCACTCGTCGGCAGGGGCGGAAGCTTCCTCTCCTTCGGCAGGCTCCACAGCGACAAGTCCTTCCAGCACGATTTCCTTTTTGGTCTCATCCCAGTTGTATCTGTACGCTTTGGCGTGGCCGCTGTCAGCAGAAACGGGAATAAGGCTGCGGGTCTCTTTATCCTCGCGATAGCGATGCTCTTTCTGGCAAAGGAAAGTGTCGCCCATGTCTTCGAGGGCTTTCATGAACGCCTCGGCGCGCGCTGTCGCCGCGGATTCTTTCCCCGGGACGTCGGCGGGTATCTTGACATAGCCGGTGATGAATACCCAGGGGCGGGTATCAACTCTGTCCGCTCCTGTTCTTTTTGTTCTTGATGTGCCGGAGGTGCTGCTCGGGTAAGTGCGGCTCATGTACATGCCGCCCGGCCTGTCCACCATCTCCGGCATAAACTCGGTGGCGACAGACGCAGAAGTCGTTATCCGCAAGCTCGTCAGCCAGATGTAATTCCCTTTTCCTCTGCCCGCGACTTGAATCTTCGTGTTCTTGAGGTCTTCGATGAAATGTGCCCAATCCAACCTGGCCTTCTGGATTTTGGCGATGGCGTCCACCTTTTTTTCTACGCCCTGTATCTCGCTCTGGATTGTGCTGATTTTGCCTGCCATCGCGGAGTCTTTATCGAAGATGGACTTCAGTTTCTCCCGATCCTCCTTGAGGGTCTGTTCGCCGGGCACAATTGTACCGAGAGTGTTGGCGAGGGAATTAACAACGTTACGGAAAGCAGCGGAATTGTCCCCGTGAGTCATCTTTTTTTGGAAGCCCATGATCACGAAAGACGCCGCCAGGAGCCAACTGGCAGCCGTAAGGAGAACCTTTTTCTTGGAGAGCTCCTTTCGACGGGCGATGGATTTCGGGAGGAGGTTGATGTGGATTGTTCCCATGTCCGCGGCCCGCAACCCGAGCCCCACAACACCCGCCAGAAGGTCGCTGTACTGGTTGAGTTGCTCGCGGTCTACGCCGGGGGCGACGCCAACTTTTCTGAGGGGCAGGAGCGAGCCCACATCCACCTTGAATCTATCCGATAGAAATTCCTTCAAGTTTCTGACTCGAGCTCCCCCCCCGCAAAGCAGGATTCTCTTGACGGCGGAGTGCCCGGTCTGGCTGCGGTAAAAGCCGATGGAGCGAGAAAGTTCAGCGAGCATCCGATTGATGAATGAGCCGATGACGCCCGCGGCCTTTCGCTGTTCGTCGGTCGCGTCCTGCGGTTCGCCGGCGGAGGTCCCCGGCACCCAGGCGGTCTCCTTGACTTTCTCCGCGTCGGCGGGTTCTATGTTAAGTTCTTTGGCGATAGCGGCGGTGATGTCGTCCCCGCCGATGGGGATAGTTCTCGCCCAGAGGTCGTCGCCTTCGCTTATGATGAGATTCGCCGCTCTTGCGCCAAGGTCTATGACGGCAGTGCACTCGGCGAATTCCTTCTCGGCGTGCCGCAGACAATTATAGACGCACAGGGGCGCCACGTCCACCACGCTGACTTCAAGCCCCGCTTTCTTGCACTCCTGCGTGAAGGACGCGATCACCTCGTTTTTCACCGCCACGAGAACGATGTCAATTTCTCCGGTTGCGCTCTTACCGATGATGTAATGGTCCCATTCGACGTCCTCGATGGGGAAGGGAACCTGTTGCTGGGCTTCGTATCGAATTATCTGACTGACCTTGCTTTGCTCGACCGCGGGGAGTTTTACAAACCGAGTGAAGACGGATTGCCCCGATATTGAAACCAGGGTGTCGGTGGGCTTGATTTTTTTGAGGGAGAGAACCATTTTCATCTGGCGGGCAAGGATGTGGTTCCTCTCTTCGAGGGACCCTTCTTCGGAAACCGACAGCGGCGAAACATCGAAGTCGGTAAGTTGGATGCGGTTTCGTTCCAGGGAGAACACCGCCATTTTCAGTAGCGAGGAACCGGCATCGAAAGCTACGACAGACCTGGCCACCTGTTTTCCCTCCTTCTAAAACCCCTGCCTCCCGGTTTTGACCTGCTCATACGCTTCGGCTCCGTTTCTCAAAAACGGCGTGTAGAACCAGGTCACCATCGTGTCGGGGACGCCCGTGTAGTCTTGCCACCACTTGCGGGAAGTGCGGGGAACGGAATAGTCGCTGATCTCGCTGTTTTGATAGGAGCACTCCACGGCGACGACTTCGACTCTCCTCCCATATCTTTCCAGGACGTTGGGAGGGACGAAGATGGCAGCCAGGTGGCGCCTTCCTGCCTGGACATAGAGGCATGTAACGGAGCCGGTCAGCAACGTCCTCTCGTTTCCGCTGCGCATGAGAACATAACAATCAAAGCGAATTTCATCAATCCAGGCAGGCTCAGTGGTGAACTGGATCAGCACTCTCATCCAGCTCCCACGTCGGAGGGTCGTGCTTCCCATGTCCGACAAACGGGAGTTGGCATTGTTCGGGAGGTAGCTGACCATCAGCGATGTGATCTCCGCCGCCCGCTGCTGCGCAGCGCCTTCCGGCGGGCGAGCCCCCGGACGCCTGATGACGGGCTGTGCGAGGGAGGTGGAGAAAACGGATGAAACGGTGAAACACGCGACCAGACCGGCAATCGAGAAAAACCGACCTGCAAAAACGCCCGGAAGGGATCTTTCCTTGCTTTTTCTTTTCATGGGGATCACCAGCGATAAACGTTTCCGGCGAAGCGCCGGGCTTGATGTTAACGATACAAGTGCGCTGAGAAGCTTATCAGACTGGCTCCCCTCAAGCTACCTTTTCTTTTTGAACCCTGCTCGGGCTCGGCTTCATACGATTCCAGGCCGGAAACTGCGTACCTGAACGCTTGGGTCGCATTGCCAATGCGGAAGCCTCGCCGAAAGCAACCATTCATCAACTCTGAAAACCTTCTGCCATCCCATAAAGCGACGAGGAAATGTAAAAATGATTCCGCGGAAGGCAACTCAGTTTTTGCTCGACTACTTCCGGTGGTCGCCCGGGAGATGCGGTTCGCTGGAGTGTTCACCTTAAACCGCCCCATGACTTACGGCATGAAGCTATCAGCAAGATATTGCCGTGTCAACCCCTTTTTTCCGAACCAATAGCCGCCTTCCGGGAAAAACCTTTCGCTCTGTTCGTCTCTCAATCCTCGGTGAGCCACTGGAAGTTGAGCAGCCGGGCAGTCTCCGCCCTCCTCTGGTCGTTGCGGGAGGGGTCCGGTTCGTTCGGCCTGTCGAAGCTGCCGGGGGTGTACCCCCGGTCAACTACTGCCTCGAGCTTGCGAGTAGCCACCACAGAGCCCCTCCTGTCGAACGCCTCCGCAAGAACCGTAACTTTGAAAACGCTCGACTTGGTCGTTATCAGATTCGCATTGTATCTCATGAAGGCTTCCCGTGCAGCTTGCGGGGCGTTTCTCAGAGGCGGAAAATCTGCCATAAGTTTCGCGACGTTGGCGAGGTTCGGATAAGGCCTGTGGTCGAGGATGTATTGAATCATGGCGTAGCGATGCGAAGAAACAAGGCGGACACCATAGGAGCGCATTTCGTCAAACATATTGTCCCAGTTCAGTCCCAGGAGGATTTCTGGAGGAGCTGTATTGATGTTGATCCGCCCGGGGACAAAGTTGCGGGCGGGCAGACGGTCGGAAACCGGCACAGGCGCGCTGTACGCATAAGGGTAAGGAAGAGTCAAAAGGTCCAGAAGTTTGACGTCATTCTCGTCGCCGATATGGACGCTATCGTGCGTGAAATTGAGCGTTCGCCAGGGTTCGCCTCGGTGAACCATCCCCAGCTCACCGATGTTGGAAAGTCCTCCACCATGGAGATAAATGCTGGGGTCGCTCGGATGGTAGTCCTTATCGCGAGCGCGCGACCTGACACCCGGATGGTAGAAGTGGCTGTAGATGTTTCCCGGGGCGGTGTTGGGATTGATGGCGCGCGGTGACGGAGCAGCCAGCCGCCAATACTTACGATCCATGACACGCGGGTCATCTTTCTGCGCGCTGTCAAACTGGTTGCCGATGGGAATGTCGTCATGTTCCTCGAGGAGGAGCGTAACAGATGTCCCCGGCTTCTTTACCTCGAGACGCATGTAGAGAGGGGTGTCGAGCTTGAGAGGTGCGTAGGCATTGCAGCCCGGGGGCCATCCGTCGCGAAAGGTCTGATTGGGCGAGCGTGTCCCCTGGCCGATGTTCACCACGTCGCCCAGGGTGTCGCCGATGAGGAAGAACCTCCGAGGTTCAACGATCATCGAAGTGCGCAGGTCCATATCCTCGATTGGCGTGGGTGTCCTGGACCGGTCTATCGTAGCATTATACCCGGAAACGTCTAAGGGTATATCGTAGGGATTCCATAGCTCAATGTACTCCCCATAATCCTCGACGATGACTTCCTCGGTCAGGCCTACCTGTGTGCCAAGCAGGTCGGGCGGGGTGGGGTCAACTTCATTCAGATAGACTGTCGGCTCAACGCCCGGAAGGGCTTGGGCGCCCTGGGACGGCAGCCAGTCGGGGTCTATGAAATCGTAAATGTTGGATGCAATCTGCCTGAGCGTGTCATCATCGGTCGAGGTGAACGCTATGCCCCGCCGCTTCAGGAGGCTGAGAAAATCGTGCACCTCCGGGAGGCCGCGGTCCAGCCAGCGGCCTATGTTTTCTCGCATCATCCAGGTTATGCCGCCCCTGATATCGCCGGTGCCGACGTCCCTGTTGCTGAAACGGTTCATGTCGTTCGAATATACGGTAACGTATGGGAGAAGAGAACGATAGAGTCTGTCCTTCGGATAGAGGGGGTCGAGGTCGGTCCTATCCTTGAAGGAGTAGCCCTTGCCGGGTTCGGAGACGCTCTTTGCCATCTTGATCTGTGAGACTGTGAGGTAGGGGATATCGTCCCCCATGACGCCGGAAACACCTTTCGAGGGGCTGGTGTTGACCAAGAGCTGCCCCGGGGGGCCTATCTGTGTCGGATCGTAGGGGTCGAACTCGCCCGGCTCGTCGTCCTCCTCGGCAGGCTCGCCTGTTTCCCTTTCCTCATCTATTCTGCCATCGCCGTCATCGTCTATGCCGTTGAAGTCCTGCCGCAGGAGCTGTTCCATCTGGTCGGTGAAGTTGTCATCGCCCACCTCACCGGGAAGAAGGTTTTTATGGTCCGCATCCCAGCGACTTCTCCAACCGTACCTATAAGCGACGACGTCGAGGGCAGTTTGATCGCTCACTGTTTCCGGATACCTGGAGGGATCCTTGAAAACGTCGGAAAAGAGATCGCCGAGGTTCTGGAATATGCCCCCGAGGTCAATCTCGGCGGCGGTGAATCCGAGGTACTGCCGCTGTTCCCAGGAAATCTCCTGGGGGTCCGGGTCCGGGTTGCCGGCGGTGTTGATGTTGACCTTTGCGCTCTCATCTTCAATGGAAACGGCGTATCTTCCGGCTAAGCGGGCTTCCCCGGTTGCGGGGTCAACTGCCCGAATCTCTATCCAGCGGGAGTCCGGCTGCGGGTCGTCCCACGGGTCTTTTCGAGCGGACGCGTTGCCGAAAACCCCCGTTTCATCCACATCGTACTGAAACTCATCGAAATCGGAAAGGTCCGCGTCCTCCTCCTCATCGCCCGCAAAACCGTCGTCTCTACTCGTTTTTTTGTCATAGTATATCGCCCACCGCTCGTAAAGGTCGTCATAGCAGGACTTGCGAGAATCCTCGCTGAGAACGGCGATGGCCGTCTCGAGGCCGCCGAGCGCCATCTCCTCGGCTTTGGCGGCATAATAGAAGTTCCGGGCAGCCTGGCTCTCCGTCAACTGGCTTGACGAGAAGCCGAGAGCCAACAACGTCAGAAGAACGAGAATTCCCAGGGTCAGAAGCAGCGCGATTCCCCGGCAGTTCCGGTTTCCGTCGGACTTTGTGTTCGTACCGTTCGCTTTCATCTCGCCAGCAACCTTTCAGTTAGAACAGCCTTCGTACGGCGTTTTCGAGGTAAACGATGGTGGACAACCTGATCGGCTTGATAAAGTTGTCCTTATCCCCCACAGTAATGGTTATCTTCACCGCGACCGGCAGCTTGTTATCGTCATCCTTTGTCAAGGTTGTTCCCTTGTACTTTGAGGGGCCGGAGATCGTTGTAGGGCGCGAGTCCCACTCGTCGTATTCCTCGAGGCCGCCCACGTCCTCGTAGTCATAGTATTTAATGTCCAGTTGCCGAACGCTCAATGCGACCTCCCCTATCTGGCTGCTCCACGAATTCAAGGCAAGTGAAGTGAAGTCAAACGTCAGCCATTCGTCTGGCGGCGGAGCGCTGTTCCCATCCGTGAGGTAGGTTCGCCAGAACACATCGTCCCTGGAATTCCCCGGCACGCCGCTCCCGCCCAAGGGGGAGGTCGTATCCTCTTCCACATCTTTGACCCAGTATCCGATCATGCACAGTTCCTGCCTGCCGGAGTTGGCTACGGGGGTGACGAAATATATCTGATCGCTGAACTCCTGCTCGTTGTTTCGCCACTCCTGAAGTCCATCGGCGTCCAGTCCGCGGAAATCCGCTCTCTTGGGAGGGTCGCTGGGGCCGTCCGGCTCAGCATCCGGTCCGCGAGCTGTGGTTATGAGGACCGCCCCTTTGATCTCCCTCGACATCATTTCCAGAATCTGGCGTGCTTTCAGATAAGCCTCCGTGCGAGCGCCGGAGCGGCGCCACGTCTCACTGCCCTGACTAAAAATGGTAAACAGAGAAACGGTTATCATCGAAAGGATGACCATGACCGCCAGCAATTCGAGCAGGGTGAAGCCCCGCCGGGGATGCACAAACCTCGCCCGAGAGGGTACCTTTTCCGAAATAGCCTGGTTATGGGCAAATGCTCTGGTCTTCTCCATCATCATTCCGGGAACCTTATAAAGGTCACGAGGGTGATCCTGTTGCGAAACGCGATCTCGCGCTCCTTGGCGGGCCACGAGACCACAACGGTAACTTTCTGGAGTCCGACCCGATTCAAGTCATCAAGCTTCTCACTCTTCGGCGGGTCGTCGAACTCGATCTGGTACTGATAGAGTTTGTGATAGGATGGGAGCAGATCGTCCACAATCGGTATTACTTTATTGTCAAGGTCTTCGCGGAAATCCCTGGGGGTTGAAGTCTCGAAGATGCTTTCAGCCTCGTTCAAGGAGAGGTCGCCGGTTTTGGCGGCTGATCTTATCTGGTTCAGGACGCCTCGAGCGAGCTCTGTGGCGTGGGTCAAATCACCGGCTCGCTTGCTGGCGTCAATCCCCACAGGGAAAAGGGAGAGAATGCCAATCAAGCCCAGAGCGATGATCGCCAGGGAAGCGATGACTTCGATAAGGGTGAACCCCTTTCTCCTTTTCGCTAGGTGAACTCCTCTCATGACCTTGCCATCCTCAGTTCAAGGCAAGCCTTCCCCCGGCTGCCGTGTGGCGGCCGATGGGATTGCTGCCCGTCAACCTGCTTCTGCTTTCACTCTTCCGGTGACTTTGTTGACCTTGATGGTCATAGCTTTCTCTTTTCCTTCCGTCCCGGACTCGGTATGCAGAATCCTCACCTTGAAATCGAAGCCCAAGACGTAGTTGCCCTGATCGTCGTATGCCGCGGCGCCGCCCCTGGGATTGAACACGATCTCATTTGGCGGTCTCTTACTCAGGTCGTCGTCGTACTTGACAAACTCCGGGAGGAGCCGCCACTTGCGGACGGTAACTTCTCTGCC
>JABMQX010000322.1 GCA_013203085.1 bacterium
AGCGAACGTTCCGCTCCTGCAGCGGTTTCGGTCGAGACCTTCGTCACCAAGAAGAGATCATCGCGCCTTTTTGGGACAAGATGACCCAGGATCTCCTCCGCATTCCCATAGATCCGGGCTGTGTCTATGTAAGTGACGCCGAGATCAACCGCCTCGCCGAAGATCCGGATTCCTTCTCGGACCCCGATGGGGCTTTCCCCAACCGGAGCCGTGCCAAGACCGAGGATCGAGACTTTCTGATTTGTCCTGCCAAGAACTCGTTGGGGCAGGGCGGATGGTGGCTCGGCAGAACCTTGCTGTGAAACTCCAACGGCAAATCCAGCACCCAACCATGCTATCTTTTGCAAAAACTCTCTTCCGGTAGTTGCTTGATATAGACCTCTTGCCAATCTGTCCAAAGATTCTTTCATTCTCTCCTCCTATTTGCTTGTCATCGCAGAGCCAGCGACCACTATAAGACCCCTTAGGATATCGGTTCCTGTCCAACCCAAGACAAATATCTTTTCCCTTTTGCACCTTTCTCCTTCATCGTTCTGTTTCCATCAAGGTAAAATTCGGCATCCACACCTTTTCGACCTTTTACAGGTTGCGTCCCTATGTATAATGATGCTATTCGTTCCCTCAAGGAGCAAGATCGGAGTTGGAGCACCAGAAACTTACGTGAGCGCAGGCATGGGAGCACCTGCCGTTGCGGCCCTACAGAAAAGGCTTCCCCGGACTCGGGACGCAGGGTTTCGAGACCGGGGAAGGAGAAACCGAAAAAGGAGGATCTCAAATGCGGAATCCAAAAGACGTCTCATCGGTGGTGGCATTGATCATATTGGCGGCGAGTGCTGCACCGCTGTATGGGCAGAAATTCGAGCCGACTTGGGGATCGTTGCAGCAATACGAGTGTCCCCAATGGTTCCGCGATGCCAAACTGGGCATCTTCATGCACTGGGGGCCGTGTTCGGTGCCCGGCGTAGACAGCTGGTACGGCCGCAATATGTACATCGAGGGGCACCGCACGTACAAGCACCACCTCAAGACTTACGGACACCCTTCCAATTTTGGCTACAAGGACATCATCGGCCTGTGGAAGGCTGAGAGGTTCGACCCGGACCGGCTTGTGCGTCTCTATAAGCGCGCCGGCGCGAAGTACGTAGTTCCCGTGGCCGTCCATCACGACAACTTCGACCTGTGGGACTCGAAGCACCACCGCTGGAACGCGGCCAACATGGGACCGAAGAAAGACATCATCGGTATGTGGCGGGAGGCTACGTTGAAACATGGCCTGCGATTCGGGGCTTCCGTCCACCTGGCCCGCAGCTACAGCTGGTTCAACACCAGCAAGGGCAGCGACAAGAGCGGCCGGCACGCGGGTGTTCCATACGACGGGAACGACACGAAGTACGCGGACCTCTATCACGAAAAGCACGACGACACCAGTTATCGCTACCCGAGCAATCCCCCCGAGGCGTGGAAGCGGAACTGGTACGACCGCGTCAACGACCTCGTGGACAAGTACCAGCCCGATCTTCTTTACTTCGACGGCGGGGTCCCGTTCGGAGAAGTGGGCCGGCAAATGGTGGCGTACTACTTCAACCAGAATATGCAATGGCACGGCGGCAAGCTGGAAGCCGTATTCAACATTAAGAACATTGACGATGGGCATCACGGTGAATATCGGGACGGTATGTGCGTGTTGGACCTGGAACGGGGTGTATTGAGCGGGATCCGCTCCGACCCCTGGCAGAACGACACCTCCATCGGCCCGTGGTATTACATAACAAATGCGAGATATAAATCGGCCGACGCCGTGGTGGACAGCTTCGTGGACATTGTCAGTAAGAACGGCAACCTCTTGCTGAACGTGCCGCCGAAGCCCGACGGCACCCTGGATACCGAAGCTGAAACGATTCTCGTTGAGCTGGGGAAATGGATGGATGTCAACGGCGAGGCGATCTACGGCAGCCGGCCCTGGAAGACCTGCGGCGAAGGCCCGACCGCCGTACCGGAAGGCTATTTCAAAGAGCGGACAGAATCTTTCAGTCCGCAGGACGTAAGGTTCACCACCAAAGGCAATGTCCTCTACGCCATCTGCCTGGGCTGGCCCGGCGACGGAGCAACGGTCGCCATCAAATCGCTGTCGGCGAGAGAGGAGTTGGGAAAGATCACCAAGATCACGCTTCTGGGCTACGATGGTGACTTGAAGTGGTCGCGGGACGACGAAGGGCTGAAGATCCGGATGCCGTCAAAGAAGCCGTGCGAGAACGCGTACTCGTTCAGGATCGAGTTCGCGGCGAAATCAGACAACGGCGAGCGGCCCGCGACGCGCATCGGTCCGGCGCGGCATGTGAAACCGGATCCTGTCCAAGCGACAACGTTGATTTCTCACGCATCAAAGGCGTTTCCCTTTTCGACCGCAAGACATTTACGGGTTGCGAAGGGAACCTCAACATGTTCCGGACTGAAGACGGCGCCATCGTTGACGCCTCACTGAAGAGAAGCATCCCCCCAAACGAGTTCTTATGCAGGAAAAAGGAGCACCGCGACTTTGAGCGAGTTGCTCGTATATACGTATGTGCGGCGGTGCAGCGCGCTTGTTGCAATTAACATACGTATAGTGCCATATCGCGCGTTTTTCCCACTATTCGGCGCGTGAAGAGAAAAGAAGGCGGACATCCTGCATGCCATGGGCAAGATGTGTTGCACAGGCAGTTAGCTGCGGAATCCGCGAATTGCGAAGCCGCTTGCGAAAGAAGCCTATCGTGCATTCCATCGTCGTGGACCTGTCGCTTCTCGCAGTTCCAGAGTCGAACGCAAGTGCGGATTCGGACCAAGAGAAGATGGGAAGATTTCTGAACACCGCCTATGATTTGTTGCCCCACGCAGAAGAAATGATAAGATAACGCCGGCAAACGACTCGATTGACTGACTCTGCCCTGTCGCCACGATGGATTGTGTTTTGCAGAGAGGAGTTCTGATGTGACAGACTTTCACTGGCGAGCTGCGCCAATCTTAACCGCCGTCATAGCCATCCCATTTTTTGTGCAATGTCCGCAGGTTTG
>JABMQX010000323.1 GCA_013203085.1 bacterium
AAGCAGAGCAGGGGCTGAGCCTCCTTAATATCATTAAACTCGGGGGGCCGCTAATGTATGTCTTGTTTGCGCTGTCCATCGCGATGGTGGCTATGGTTACCTACTTTTTCCTGGCGTTGAGCCCCGGCAACATCATGCCGCCACTCTTTCTCAGGCGCATCCAACAAGTGATCCGGGATAAGAAGATCGAAGAAGCCAGAATGCTCTGCGCGCAGAACAGGAACGTAGTCTCGCAGATCATTCGCAGCGGCTTGGACTCTGTGCAGAAGGGGCCCCGCGGCGTTCTCGAAGCTATGAACAGCGAAGGAAGCCGCAGGGCGTCTTCGCTCTGGCAGAAAATCAATTTTCTTTCGGACATCGCAGTGATCTCGCCAATGGTAGGCCTTCTGGGTACAGTAATAGGGATGTTTCAAGCCTTCATGAGTGTGTCAAGTTCGGGGATAACACAAGGGAAAATCAACCCGGCCTACCTTACCAGCGGTGTGGCTCAGGCAGTGGTTACAACGATCGCCGGTTTGGTCATCGGCATTCTGGCGACGATGGCATACGCTTACTTCAGGGGTGTGGTCCAGAGGATCGTAATTAATCTGGAGGCAGTTTGCTCCAGGTATTCAGACACTATCGCGGAGGGCGCAGAATGAACTTCGGGAGCAAGATGGGGCAGCAAAGGCAGGGTTTTGCACTCACGTCCATGATAGACCTCCTGTTTATCCTCTTGATTTTCTTCATGACGGCTTCCATGTATGCGCAGTTTGAGTCTGAGCTGAACGTTCAGGTGCCCGTGTCCTCGGAGTCCGTTGATACGGAGAGGGAGGCTACAGAAATCATTGTCAACGTTACGGACGATGGAAAATTCGTCGTGAATCAGATCGAGAGGTCAATCCCTGAACTCGACGATATTCTCAGAACGATTGCGGATGTTTACGAGGGCTCGCACATCATTCTAAGGGGCGACAAGGAGACCGCATGGCGAAACATGGTCAAAGTTCTCGACGCCTGCAAGAGAGCCGACATCTGGAACGTCTCTTTCTCCGTCATCCCCGAGGAGACTGCAGGAGAGTAAGGGAAAACTACACCATGGGTGGGGACATATCACTCGTCAGCCGAAAAAGGAGTTTTCCCAAGCCGGTGTTACTTAGGGCGATCACGATCATCACCCTGTGCGCCCTCACTGCAATTGCATCGGTTCTCCATTCGGCGGAGGAGGCGGACGATGAGGCGACGAAGGTGTTCGACCTCGCTACCGGCTTATACCTCCGGCCGGCTTTCCACGGGCAGGCGGTAGTACAGTTCAGAGAATTCTTGAGGCGTTATCCCAATGATAAACGTGGCGATGACGCCACTTTTTTCCTGGGGAACTGCTTACGCAAGCTGGGAAGGCACGAGGAGGCTCTGCAGGTCTTCCTTGACCATCGGAAATTCAAGGGAAGCCCGAAGCGAGACGACGCGAACTTCCGAACCGGGCAGGTTTACTTTTCCCTCGGAAGATATGCGGATGCGATTCCATACTTCCAGAAACTTCACATCAAGACGGAAGTTGACGAGAATCTGGCGAGAAGTTCAGCTTTCTGGCTTGGATGGGCTTACCTGAAGAATAACCAATCGAAGGAAGCTATCCCGATATTGGCAAAGCTTGCGGACGGGGAAAAGAATCCGCTGGCGCCGTGGGCGAACTTTCACCTCGGCTATGCCTATCGGGCGGCGGGAGATTTCAACAAGGCGATTGAACGCTTTCAGAAAGCGGCGGCGGAGTTGCCTGAACGGAAGGCAGAGTCGCTGTTCATGATGGCAGAAGCTTACGCGAACCTGGAAAAGTACGAAAGGGCGTATGCTGCCTACAAAGAGCTCGTGGAAAAACACTCAGGATCTCCCTTCCTCGGGCGGGCGGCGTTTGGCGCAGTGTGGAGCCTTTATACCGGAAAAGAGTACGAGAAAGCCATCAAGGCCTATCCGGTGTGCCAAAAGTTCATTCCGCAGAATTCGCAAGCCGAAGTCCGCTACATTCTGGCCAACTGCTATTACGAGACAGACAGCTTGGAGCAAGCTCTGCAAACTTACCAGAAGGTCTCGAAGGATTACCCAGAAAGTCCTTTTTCGCCGCGTGCGGGCTACAAGGCTTGCTGGTGCCTCTTCCGGCAGGATAAACTCGACGAGGTGATCGCTTCCGGAACGGCCTTCGCCAAGAAATACCCTTCCTACCCGGAGATTGCCAACATTCACTTTTTGCTCGGTGAATCTCTTTACTCGCGGAATCGGATAAAGGAGGCGGAGTCCCAATATCAGGTCGTCGTCGCGCGATATCCGAGATGCGTGTTCTTCGAAGACGCGAGCTTCATGTTGGGGGAGTGCCAGTTGAAAGAGGGCCTGCTGGAAAAGGCGAGGGCGACGTTTCGGGGTTTTGTCACCCTCCACCCGACGAGCAAACGGGCGGCGAAGGCGCTGGCGAGGTCCGCTGACTGTGGGTTGGAGCTGGCCCGCAAGGCAAAACCGAAACTTCAGCAAGCCCAATACGAAGAGGTGGCGCGGGACCGCAAGGCTCTCTATGAGCTTCTTGTCAAGAAAGACCCGAAAGATGCGCTTGCTGGCGAGACCTTGTACCTGCTGGGCGTGACCTATCTGCGGTTGAAAAGGCATGATGACATGATCGAGGCTTTCGAGAAGTTGGTCAAAGCCTATCCGAAAAACCAGAACTGCGCCGAGGCTTACTACTGGTTGGCATCCGAAAGGGAGAAGGCGAAGGAATACGATACCGCCATTGACTATTTCGAGCGCTCCCTCAAACTCAAGCCGAAGGGGGTCTATTCTGAGCGGGCGAAGCGCCGGCTCGCGGATATATATTATCAGAAGGGCGAAAAGGAAAAGGCAGCGAGCATCATCGTCGAGCTGCTCAGAAGCAACCCGCAGAGCGACGTGGCGGCGCAAACGCACCTTTGGGCAGCCGAATTTCTGCTTGAAAAGGGGAATTTCGACGAAGCGATTGAGATGTACGACCTCTTTCTCAAGAAATTCAAGGAGGCTCGGCGGATCGAGAGAGCGTACTATGGATTGGGCGATTGCTATTTCAAGCAGGGGAAATGGCAGAAAGCCATAGACAACTTCAGCAAGGCGATAGAATTCAAAGGAGACTGGATTTCGCTATCGAGATTACGCAGCGGGATTGCGCACCTCAAGCTGGGGCGAGACAAGCAGGCGGAGCCACTACTCGGCGAGGTGGAGCGGTCTGGAGGGTTGGAACTGGAAGCGAAAGCGATTTACTGGCTGGGAAATATGCACTTCGACCGAGCGAAAGGGATGAAGGCTCAAAAAGACAAGGTCACGGAGTACAAGGAGGCCCGGGGGAAGTATATCAGAGTCGTGATTATCTACAACAACTCGGAGGTCAGACCGGAGTGCATGTATCGTGTTGCGGAGTGCCTGGAGCAGGAAGGGCTGGTGGAGGACTCGAAAAAGCAGCTTCAGGAGTTGATAAAGGAATACCCTGACCACGAGTTCACTAACAGGGCTCGTGAGAAGCTGGGTACGGAGCCTGCCCCTCCAACCGGGCAGTAGCTACACGGGAAGTCATCGTCCTTAAGCTTGGACAACGTCTATACGAGGCATTGACGTACATGCCAGGTCAAAGGCCCGCAGCTTTGTCCAAGGGCTCTTTGGGGACAAGGAGGTCAAAAATGACAAGGACTCCAAATCCGTTTCTGGTCGTTGCGCTGCTGGTCTCGGTGTTTATGCACTTGTTTTTGGTGGACCGGGCAATTGACCTGACGTTAAAGTGGCGGCTTTTCAGCACTTCCACGGGGGATCAGTTGTTTCGGATACGAGACGTAGATATTCGCGAAACGCCGAGAATTCCTTTGGGAAAACCGAGGTTGAGTCCGGACGAGCTGATAACATTCTTGGGTTCGTCCCAGAATGAGGTGGCCGCCGATCTGGAGAACGAAGATACGGAACAGCTACTGAAGACCGAGAAATTCCTTGCCTCCGACGTACCCGAGGAGACACTGCTAGAGACGATAGAGAAAGCTATCGAAGCGGAGCAAATTGCCAAGACTGCTGAAACGCCGGCGCTTCCCGTGGCAGAGGAAATGATCGCTCAGGAGGTCCTTGCCATTGATGAAGCGATGGTCAAAGAATCCATTCCCTCCAGGCGTCCCAGGATAATCAAGAATGTGAAAAGAGGAACGGCGACCTCGGACATCATTAGTTTTTTCCCGACGACTGAGTTCACGGAACCCTTGCCAACACCGACCGGCGCGAAAACACCCGGGGAGACAACCGGTCCGGTTAGCCCCGATAAGAAGGATGAAATTGTCAGAGTTGCCATGGCCGAACAAGCCATGACCATTCCCGGGGTTATCGCACCCCCACCGGCCATCATCGAGAGGGAAATCGAATCCGCGGACCTCGTGGACATCGTTACGGACGATTACGAGAAGATACGGAAATATCCCCCATTGGATGACCTTCTCACCGTTCGCCTGTTCACTTACCATCGCCCGGGCGAAACCAGAGGATACTTCAGATTGGCGGTCCAGCCGAGAGGGGACAAGAAAGATGTCAGAATCATTCCAAAAGACATCATCTTTGTGGTGGACTCCTCGAAGAGCATAACGCAGAAGAAGCTGAACTATTACATCGAAGGTCTGAAGCTATGCTTGAGAAGTCTCAACCCCCGGGACAGGTTCAACATAGTCGAGTTCAAGAGCTTCACCCGCAAGCTCGCAGAGAAAGATGTCGTGCCAGTCACCCCGGAAATGATTGCCCGGGCGGAAACGTTCCTCTCGGGATTGATTTCCGAGGGGGCGACCGATGTGTACAAGTCGTTGACGCAGCTCGTGACGGTGAAACCGACACCGGGCCGTCCCCGTGTCATTTTCCTCGTGAGCGATGGGCGGCCGACTACGGGGATCAGAAAGAACCGTGAGATCATCAACGAAGTCACCAGATTGAACAACCTCTACGCGTCCATTTTCACGTTTGCCGGCGGGGAGAAGATAAACACCTCATTACTCGACCTACTCTCCTATCGGAACAGGGGATCCCAGAGATTCGAGACGAACGACAGGAGAATCCCTGACGCCCTTTTTAGGTTCTACGTCGAGTTTAGCTCGCCCATCCTGATGAACCCGCGCTTCAACTTCGGGAGCCTCGACAGCACGGAGGTATATCCGAAAATCCTCCCCGATCTCTACCTGAGCACTGGGCTGGAGATGTTCGGGCGTTTCGAGGGCGAAAAGGAGTTCAGCATGCAATTGCTGGGCGAAGCGGACGGCCAGACAAAGGAGTACGTTCTCCAGCAGGGTCTCACCGGCAAAGACAATGGAGCCGAGAGGATTGCTCAGCAATGGGGTCATCGCAAGATATACTATCTGGAGGGGCAAGTGGTCCTGAAGGGAGAATCACAACAGATCCTTTCCCTTATCCAGAAGCTGAGCGCTGATTACAGCGTGCAGACGTCTTACCGCCGCTGACCGTCATGAGCTCTGTTCACCCGGGGGCCATGAAAACAGTTTTTGGGTTCGTACTATACTCAGCGATCCCCGCCGGCGCGGGGCATCGGGCAAATCTTCAGGGCACAAAAGGAGAGCAGTCATAATAGACAAGGGCATAGAAGTGGGGGCGCCGGCGCCATGGATAACGGCCCTGTTGAAAGCTCTTGCGGCGCTGGTCCTGGTTTACTTTTTTCTCGTGAGCATTCAGCTCATGGGAGGCTCTTTGAAATTGCTCGGCAAGGGATTTGCCAACAGAATGCTCACTCTGACGTCGAATCCCTTCGTCGGTTTATTCATAGGAATTCTGGCGACGAGCATCGTGCAGAGTTCCTCGGCTGTGACCTCCATGGTTGTGGTGGCTACCCATGCGGGGACCCTGACGATCCCTGGAGCCATTCCTATAGTGATGGGTGCGAATGTCGGCACCAGCGTGACGAACCTGCTTGTCTCCTTTTCGCTGATCACCCGGGGATCAGAATTTAGGCGGGGTTTCGCAGGGGCTGTTGTACACGACCTCTTCAATCTGTGCTCGGTGGCCGTTCTGTTTCCGCTTGAGTTGGCGACGGGTATCTTACACAAAATGGCTGCGGCCAGCACCTCGGCCCTGGCTGGCGCGGGAGGTCTCAAGTTCACAGGCGTATTAGAAGCCGCCGTCAAACCGGTTTCGGGAACGATTATCGAAGCCTGGTCAAGTCTTGTAGGGCCCGGGCGCAAAGCCCTGGCAGTCATTCTCGTAATTCTCTCTCTCATTCTCCTCTTTTCGACCTTATTCCTCATCACTCGGCTGATGAGGGGAGCAGTGCTGACGCGGCTGGAGCGTTTTCTGAAGAGGTACCTGTTCAGGAATGCCCCAACAGCCTTTCTTTTCGGGGCGGCCTTGACGGCTGTGGTCCAGAGCAGTTCGGTGACAACATCTGCGATGGTGCCGTTGGTGGGAGCGGGGCTGCTCACGATTCGGCACATCTACCCGTACACCCTTGGCGCGAACATCGGGACGACAGTCACCGCTATGCTTGCGGCTCTTGTTGAGGCGGGTAAGGAAATGGGAACGGCAGCGGTGAGCGCCAGCCCGGCAGGTGTGACGGTTGCTCTTTGCCACCTGTTCTTCAATATCGCCGGCACCGCCATCTTCTACCCTCTGCGGATCATCCCTATTTCCCTCGCAGAGAGGCTTGCGGAAATCGCCGCTGGCAGAAAAGGCTTTGGCTTCTTGTACGTTCTTGTTATTTTCTTCATCATACCCGCGATTATGATCCTGCTGAGCAAGCTGCTGAGCTGATAGGGAGCGGAGAAATCGAACACATACCGGAGGGAGGAAAGCTAGGGAAGGAGCGGCTCGCTCGCTCGCTGGCAAGGCTCGCGGGTTTCCTTGCGTTCTTTTACCTCTTCCTCGTCAGCATCAAGCTGATGGGGTTGTCGCTGGACCTCTTCGGACGTGGGTTCACGGAGAGTCTGGTCCGCTTGGGGCACAACCCCTCTGTCTGCTTGTTCATAGGCATCCTGGGGACGAGCATCCTGCAGAGCTCCGGAGCGGTAACCTCCATGATCGTGGTGTGGGGGCAAGCCGGAATGCTCCCACTTGAAGGCGCCGTACCGATGGTCATGGGAGCAAACATCGGTACCAGCGTAACGAACCTTCTGGTCTCCCTATCCATGATTACCCGCTCTCACGAATTCAGAAGGGCAATCTCCGGGGCCATCGTTCACGACTTCTTCAATCTGATAGC
>JABMQX010000030.1 GCA_013203085.1 bacterium
CGTTACCGTCAATGATGGTGCGGGAAACTACGTCCGGATTCATCGGGTCCGTGCTTCGGAGGACAATGTTTTTCCCCTTGAATTGGATATTCTCAACGTATGTCCCTTCGCCGACGATGACGGTGTCGCCGGAGGATGCTGCATTCATGCCTTCTTGTATCTTTTTGAAGGCCGTTTCCCATGATTGCCCATTGCCAGACTCGGAAACCGAGCCGTCCACGTACCATTCCTCGGCCATCGCCACCCCGCAAAGGGAGATGCACAGGCCAATAGCAATTATCCCCAAGGTTTTCATTTTCCATATCTCCCCGAGAGTTGTTTGCTGGTTTTGCCTTGCGGCGGGCAAAAACAATCCATCAGGATGTTGAAAACCGTAAGCATACACGGGGGATTGTACTCCATTCGGGGGAAAAAGTCTCCGATAGATCTTCCCGCATAGGTGCATTATATGGCCTTTTTGTGCTCAAAAAGATGCCTTTTTTCGAGCGCAAGTGATTTCGAGAGAGGGTGAAGCGACATAGCCTTTTAAAACCCGAAAACGGGCGAAAATTCCAGTATTTTCCAGTATTTTCTCGACGAGAGGGCATACTGGAATGCCCTTTCGATTCCAGTACATTTTCCAGAATGTGAAAGAACGCAGAATAATCGCGGCCTGCTGGCGTGTGTGACCCGGGCAGAGCGCGGCCGGCCCCTGGAGTTCTGCGTGGCAAGGAGAGGATCAAGCATTGGCTGGGTCTCCATTTATGAGATGATTATGGCATAATAGTTGCCATTTGTCAAGAACTAAACGGATGAGCCGGTAACGCCTCAGTCAGGGGCGGGATAGGGGAATTTCCTTTGACGGGATAACAGGATATAGCAGGATAGATGGAACATGATGGCGAAGACGCTGCACTGGGATAAACCCCGCGGCACGCGGGGTTATCCGGTCGAAAGAAATACGTCGCCGAATCTATGAACCAGAGCACTAAGGCTTGATCTTGCCCAGAAGGTCTTTTGCCCGTTCAAAATCGGGGTGCCCCGGTGGCGTCGTTTGGAGAAAACGCAAGAAGTGCTCTCGTGCTTTCACCGGCTCGTTCAGCTCTGCGAGATAGATCTCGCCCAGACGAAGCAAAAACTGCGGCAGAGGGGCTTTCCCCGGAACATCAATGGCGTGCTCCAGTTCCTCGGCAGCTTCTTTGAACTTCCCCTGGTCTCGGTAGATTTCCGCCAGGGCCCCGCGAGCCGCCCGGTCGTCCGGGTCCAGCTCAATGAGCTTGACGAGACGTTCCTCCGCGGGGGCCAGTTTCCCCATCGCGTGAAAGCAGCGTCCGGAATATGACAGCGCCAGCCTGTCTTCCGGATTCTCGTTCAGCGACTTTTCTGCAAGCTCAAAGCATTCCTCGTACTTCCCATCCTGGAAAGCTATGTGCATCAAATATGCTCTGGCGCCATGGTGGCTCGGGTCAATATGAAAGGCATTCGCGAGAGAATCCCGGGCCTCTTGCATCAGACGCTCGGAGTCGCCGGTCCGAGACGCCCTATCCGCGAGGATTGCCCCCAGAAGATAATGTCCGTCCGCGAGATCGGGTCCGAGCGACACCGCTTTCCTCACGGCTTGTTCCGCCTGGCCATACCTTCCGCACGAGAGAAGCGTTCTCGCAAGATCGCAATAGGCCTCCGCGTCCTCGAACATCACGGTGGCTTCCTCCAACACCTCACATGCCCGCGCCAGCTCATCCTGTATCCTGTATAACTCGGCCAACTCGCCGTATGCCGGGCGGAAACCTTTGTCCGCTTCTATCGCCTTTTTCAGATGTTCCACCGCCTCCCCGAATAGCGACTTGGAGCGGTATATTTTCGCCACCCGAAAAAGGTTTTCCGGCGTCTGCGGAAGCTCTCTCTTCACGGCCTGAATGAAGGACCGGAACTTCTCGTCGAGGAGTTCGAAGTTGAAGTGGAAATGGCAGTGCTTCAGCGCCGGTATCTGACAGAAGACTTCCGGGGGAAAATGCTCCTCGAAGAGTTCCACCGCTTCTCCCCACGGGAGGTCAAGAAGGTATGCGTGCACCACCTCCAGCTCCGCAAGAGAGTTCGCCGGGTTCAATTCCAATTCCTTCCGGAGCTCCCTTTTCGCTGCCGCGAGATCTCCCTGCGTTACTTTCATCCGCCCCAGATAGTAATGGGGTCCTGACAGGAAAGGGTTCTTGGACAACGCCCTTTCAAAAAGTTCCCTTGCCTCCGCCTTCCCCTCGCGGAAAAAACATATCCCCATGTGATAGTAGCTGTCCCCAAGCTCGGGTTCGAGCTCAACACACCGGTTGAAGCACTCCTTCGCCAGGTCATGCTTCCCCAGTTCACAGTAGGAGAGAATAAGCAAGCATCGAGCATGGACGTTTTGCGGTGCAATCTCCAAGGCCGCTTCCAGAACGGATACCGCCGCTTCGTGTCTGCCGTCAAGAAGCATCAGCTCACCCAGCAGCACGTGCCCTTCCATGTTCCGCCAGAACTTGTCCAAAGACTTCTGCAATGCCTCCTCGGCTTCGCTGTACTCCTCCTCCGCGATTAGAATCCGGGCCTTCAGATGCAAAGCTTGGGCAATTGCCTCCTCCTCGAGGTGTTTGGAAAGGGAAATCGCCTGATTCACCCGGTCCGCTGCCGAATCCGTATTCCCGTCCTCGAGCGCCTCCCTTGCACTGGTCATATAGTCGTCGAATTGATAGACGCCGGTCATTATGAACCTTCTCCTCTCGCCGCGAAAGAATTCCTCATTCCTGAGCGTCCCACGGCGGCCGCCTCCTTTTCCCGTGGCCTTTTCCACTCCTCGCGAACGCCGTTGTGAGGTCTTACCTTTCGCGAAAGCTCCAGTTCATCCTTATGAAAAAGGGTCCGTGGGTTTTTCCCCGGACCCGTTTCTGCTCCCAATGTTTTCTTTGAAGGAAGGCGTTCGAAGAATTGCCATCCCACCCATCAACCTTCGCGTTCGCCCGCCCACGTGAAGTAAGGCGGGGTCCACCCGCCAATCGCCACGTTCTTGATGATGCGTTTCCCGTCCCGCACAATGGTGACCGCCATCTTTGTCTTTTCCGGCGTATTCGCGAATATATCCACAAGCTGGGCCTTATTCACGACGACTCTGTCTCCCAGCTTTACAATGATGTCTCCTTCCTTCAATCCGGCCTTATTCGCCGGGGTATCCCGCCCGACATCAAAGACATAGACTCCACGCGGGATGTTCGCCCCCTGTCTCGCGAGTTTCTCGACCTTCACGGGGTCAAGATCGACAGGTGTAATCCCGAGGTAGCCGTACCGGATTTTCTTTCCCGCGATGAGTTCCTTGAGTCTCGTCTTCACCCGATTGACCGGGATAGCGAACCCTATACCTTCCGATCCCTGGGAAGTGCTGAATATAGCTGCGTTTATCCCGATCACCTCGCCGTGTATATTCACAAGGGGGCCGCCACTATTTCCACGGTTGATCGCCGCGCTCGTCTGAATCAATCCGCCATAGGATCGCCGCTCATCGTCGGTCGGGAATGTCCGACCCAGTGCGCTGATTATCCCGTCGGTAACAGTCGGTTGAGGGCTGTCCAGATACTGATAACTACCGTATGGGTTTCCGATAGCAAGGGCTAGGTGGCCGACCCTGACCTTGGAGGAATCTCCGAGCGCCGCGACGGGCAAGTCCTGGCCGCCAACCCCCTCCATCTTCAGCACGGCGATGTCCAGCAACCTATCCCGCCCTTGGACTTTGGCGTCAAAGCTTCTGCCGTCCGGGAGAGTGACCTTTATTTCCGAGGCGACCTTCCCGACTGTGACCGGGATTCGTTCATGTCCCGTATAAAGCCATCGTTTCTCGGTGATTATCTCTATGACATGGTCGCTTGTCAGGACATATCCTCTCTTGTCGAAAATGACGCCGGAACCGAGCCCTCGGACCTCTGCCGTGCTTGGTCCGAAGTAAAACATGCCCAGCCTGTCGCCGACCGACACCCTGCCCTGAGAGCTAATCGTCACCACAGCTTTCGCCGTGGACTCGGCCACTTCCACGAAAGCATCCTGTATCGCAAGGGCCTGTTGTATCGCCTCGCTCCGCGCTTCTCCGAGCGCTCCTGTACCCGGGAGCAGCCTCGCTGCCGCAAACACTAAAACACAAAGCCCCGCCAGCGCGACGGTTCTTTTCCAAGCTCTTGTTTTCACGGGTTCTCACCTCACGAAGTCTTTGTCTCTTCCTTGATCCTCGCCACAATCTCATCCAACAGCTTTTGATTGTTTTTCAGTTCCTCCTTAGCATTCTCTCGCCCCTGCCCTAGCCGCTCGTCCCCAAACGTGAACCACGCCCCTTTCTTATTGATGACCCCATGGTCCACCGCCACGTCCAGAATAGACCCCGCCTTCGAAATCCCTTCATTAAACATGATGTCGAACTCTGCCTTCCGAAAAGGAGGCGCCACCTTATTCTTAACCACCTTCGCCCGCGTGCGGTTCCCAACAACCTCCCCATTCGGCGACTTGATGGACGCAATCCTTCTCAGATCGATCCGAACGCTCGCGTAGAACTTCAGAGCCCTTCCTCCCGGTGTCGTCTCAGGGTTGCCAAACATCACCCCAATTTTCATCCTGATCTGATTCACGAAGATCACGCTTGTATTCGATTTTGCGACCGCCGCCGAGAGCTTCCGGAGAGCCTGCGACATCAACCGAGCCTGGAGCCCCATGTGCACATCTCCGATCTCCCCTTCCAGTTCCGCCCGGGGAACAAGCGCCGCCACTGAGTCCACCACGACGACATCAACCGCATTGCTTCGCACCAGCATCTCTCCAATGTTCAGCGCATCCTCCCCGCAATCCGGCTGCGAAATGAGAAGATCGTCGAGATTCACCCCGATCTTCTCCGAGTAGCCCGGGTCCAGGGCGTGCTCAGCGTCTATGTACGCCGCCAGCCCTCCGTCTCGCTGCGCGTTGGCAACGACGTGCTGGGCAAGGGTTGATTTCCCCGACGCTTCCGGACCGAAAATCTCTGTAACCCTTCCCCGGGGGATTCCTCCGACCCCGAGAGCAATGTCCAGGGAAAGAGCACCCGTCGATATCACTGAGACCTTCACCTTCGCCGCCTCCGAGCCCAGCCGCATGATCGAGCCGGCCCCGAACTGCTTCTCTATCTGCGCCAACGCCAACTGAAGCGCCTTCTCCCTGTCCGTGTCGCGTTTCTCTGCCATAATGCAACCCCCCGAAGAGATGAATTCCGAATGGTTTATTCTCCAGTTCATGATACCAGAGCTTCTTGTTTCTTCAAGGCAAAAAGCTCATCGGTTTCCGCCTTGTTCTCTCCCTCGATCCGGCACTCGGCCAGCTCTGCCATCACATTCCCCTCGATTTCATTCGCACACATCCGTACAATGTCCCCCGGTTACCCGGGCAGCAGCGATTCCGAATACTTGGATCAAGCGAAAGCCAAGAAGATGCCATGACCGAACTTGTCTGGAAAGGCAAACATGCTGAGAGTCGAGAGCTGAGACTTCTCAAAAGAACCATCCTCCCGCTCCGTGTCCTTGAGGTCATCGCCGCGTCTGGCGCCGACCGGGGTCAGACTCAGCAAGACCTCTTTTCAAAGGAGGCCGCGGAGAGTTGTTGGCGGAATATGCTCATATCGGGCGATAATCTCCTCGTCATCTCCTCGCTTCTTCCTCGCTTCGCCGGCAAAGTCAACCTCATCTACATTGATCCCCCCTTCGCCACCGGTCAGGATTACCGTTTCCGCGTACGCGTTGGCGACGAGAAATTCCTCGATCAACGCTTCATCCTCGAAGAGAAAGCCTACCGCGACACGTGGGGCACCGGCCTCGACTCATACCTCCAGATGTTATGCGAGCGCCTTATCGTGATGCGAGAACTGCTGGCAGAGGATGGCAGCATCTACGTGCACGTCGGTCCCGGAGTCGTTCACTATGTAAAATCTCTCATGGATGAGCTCTTTGGCGCCGATTGCTACCGCAACGAGATTATCTGGAAGCGAGACGTGGCAGGCAAGGGCGCCAAACGCATCTCGTCGCAATGGCCAAGAAATGCCGACCACATTCTCTTTTACTCGAAGAGTCCTCAGCGCTGGTTCTTCCGCCAACAGTACCGGGAACTGACCGAAAAACAAAAGCGTGTTTACCGCTACAGCGAGCCGGACGGGCGCCGATTCAAAACGGTCCAGTTGGGGGATTACTCCGGGGAGTCAATTCGCCGAATGGAACGCGAAGGATTGATTTATGTCTCTTCAACCGGCAAGAAGTACAAGAAGTATTACCTCGACGAGGCGCGCGATACCGTGGATTGCATCTGGACCGACATCCTCGGCTTCGGCACCCGAACAGCTTCCGCCGAACACCTCCGGTTTCCAACGCAAAAGCCCGAGGCTCTCCTCCAACGCATCATACAAGCCTCCTCACGCCCGGGCGACCTCGTCGCGGACTTCTTCTGCGGGTCGGGGACCACTGGCGCCGTGGCCGAAAAACTCGGCCGCCGCTGGATATTATGCGACCTCTCTAAATGGGCTATCCACATCACACGCAAGCGCCTCCTTCAGGTCCAGAGGACAAAACCCTTCGAAATCCTCGACCTCCGCAACTACGAGCGGCACAAACTCGCCGCAAATGGCCTCTCCTCCCGGGAGGACCATCTCTACTTCGTCCTGAAACTGTATCGCGCCGAGCCGCTCACGGGTTTCCGGACGCTTCATGGCAAGAAGGGAAGGAGCTCCGTCCATGTCGGAAGCCCGGGCCGACCCATCAGCACGCAGGAAATCCGCCAAACGCTTGACGAGGCGAAAGAAGCTGGCGTGCCTGAAATTCACTTCCTCGGCTGGGATTTCGAGGTCGGCCTTCGCGACCTGGTGAGCGCACTGGAAGAGGAATACGATCTCAACCTCCGTCTCATTTCCATCCCGAAAGAATCCCTTGAGGTAACGAACCCCGCGAAAGAACGTGTAAAATTCTTCGAGCGAAACCATTTGGAGTTGGCGCACGAGATCGAAGGCAAGAACGTGACGGTCGCCATCAAAAACTTCGTCCTCGCCAATCCTGAGTACCTGCCGGAGGAGGTCCGCAAGAGCATCAGGAAATTCAGCGATTACATGGACTATTGGGCAGTGGACTGGGACTATCCCGCCGACGGGCGGGATACCTTTGAAAACAACTGGCACTCCTTCCGCACCCGAAAACACCGGAAGCTGGAGACGAGTGCCACACACATCTACCGGGCTCCCGGCGATTATAGAATCCTCGTCAAACTCATAGACATCTTCGCCAATGAAACGGCTAAACTTCTGGAGGTGAGGATCGCATAGTCCGGCGGGGAAGTCGAGGGCCGAAGAGTCCAATCTTCTCGGCGACGAGTTGCTTTGCCCGGCGACGGGGTTCGGTGAAAAGGTTGGGGATGTTGTAGGCGAAGTCAGGTTCGGTTTGCACCTCCTGAAATGCTTTTCCGAAAGCGGCGACAAATTGGGTGCAGATATTTATTTTTGCGATGCCGTGTTTGATGGCTTCGCGGATGGCTTCGTCAGGAATCCCTGTGCCGCCGTGCAGGACGATAGGGACGGGAACTCTCTCGGCAATCTCGGTCAGGCGACGGAAGTCGAGCCTGGGCGCCGCCTTGTAGAAGCCGTGAGCGTTTCCGATGGCGACCGCGAGGGCGTCCACCCCGGTTTCCTTTACGAACCGCTCCGCCTCCTCCGGTTCGGTCATGGCAGGTTGTTCGCCGGAACTTTCAGCGGAGTGAATCCCCCCTCCTACTACGCCGATTTCCCCTTCGGCGGTGACTCCTGCCGCATGAGCGCACTTCACTACTTCCCGCGTGAGAGCGACGTTTTCCCGGAAGGGGAGGTCCGAGACGTCAATCATTACAGAAGTGAACCCGCAATGGATCGCTCTCATGGCACGCTCGAAGTTCTCGCCGTGGTCGAGATGGAGGGCTACAGGGACGGAGGCGCGGAGAGCAACATGCTTGGCGATGTCCGCGAGTAGCTCCATGCCGGCGAAATCAGCCTCCCAGGGACCGACCTGAGTGATGACGGGCAGGTTGAGAGATTCCGCAGCGCCGACGACGGCTTGGACCGATTCCATGTCCCAAACGGTGAAGGCGCCGACGGCGTAGCCTTTTGATCTGGCGGCGACGAGCAACGAGTTCATGTCGGAAAGGCTCACTTTGCATGCTCCTGGATAAACTGGTCAAACTGGTGGCGGTCTTTTAACCCGGCGCCGGCGCCGAGGGCTGTGACGGTGAGAGCGCCTGCTGCGCATCCCATGCGAAGGCATTCCTCAAGCGGACGCCCTCCGGATACGCCAGCGAGGAATCCGCCGACAAAGGCGTCCCCTGCTCCCGTGGCGTCAACCACCTCAACGCTGAAGGCGGGATGTCTCAGTGTGGAGCCGTCTGGCGACCGGGCGATGCATCCGTCCGCTCCCAGTTTGACGACGATCGTTTTCACCCCGCTTTCCACGAAAAACTGAAGGATTTCTTCCATATCCGAGCGGCCGCTAATAGCGGCGGCTTCTTTCCCGGAGGGGAGAAAATAGTCGAGATAAGGCAGCCATGGCCTCACGAGGGTCCCCCATCTGCCACTCGGGTCGTAATCCACGTCGAGGGAAGCGATTTTTCCAAGACCTTTGACCTTTTTAAGGAGAGCGGTGATGTCGAGGGAATTGAGTTCGGATGCGCCTGCCAGATGGACGATCTCAGCCCATTCGAGGTCCTTGTCATCAATGTCGCCAAGAGTCATC
>JABMQX010000324.1 GCA_013203085.1 bacterium
AGTCTTGTCGGAAACGACGATTGCGACTTCTCCGGAAGAGGGCATGATTTTCCGTAACGGCGGCGAGCCGATGGGGTCCTCCAGGGCTGATAGCAAGGCGTCGTGAACATCCCCAACCGCCGGGAGAAGAGCCGGTTCGACCACTTCCATCTCAACGGAATGGGGAAATTCCACGCGCACCTCGCCTCTCCCGTACTTCAACTTGAAAAACATCTGACCTCTTAGAATAAGATGGTGATGCGACTGAGGCCATGGGCTTCCGCGATGGACTTCACTTTCTGTCTCAGCTCGTTCACATACCGCTCTTTTCCGGCAAGATCGAACAGAACCTCCTCATACCGGGGGACTAACTCGGGAAAGTGCTCCGAAAGCATCTCCTTCAGCGACTGCCATACCCGGGGACGAAGGTTCAATCTATCAACGGCGATTCGCGACAACGGTAGCTTTGAAGCTTCCGCCATGAGACGCGAGATATTCTCCTCCGTATCTGTGAGAAAGGGCAACAAAGGACCTACAAACAGCCAGACTTCAACGCCCCTTTCAGCCGCCGCTTGGAGAGAGCTAAACCTCCGAGCCGTGGGCGAGGACACCGGCTCGATAACTCGCCGCAGGTCCTCGTCCAGAGTTGTGACAGTCATCCCCAGCGCCACATTCTTTTTCCCGGCGAGAATGTCGAGGTCTCGCACAACGAAAGCGCTCTTGGTCAGGATGTTCACATCATACCCATAGCCGATGAGCAGCCGCAGGCACTCGCGGGTGAGGCGGTACTGAGACTCCAAAGGCTGCCATCCGTCACACACCGAACTGATGATCACACTGCCCACCCGTTTTCGCGCGAGTTCTCGGAGGAGAACGTCCGCGATATTGACCTTCACATCAACAAACTCGCCCCATTCCTCATCGTGGTTGGTGAATTTCGCCATGAATCTGGCGTAGCAGTAGCGGCAGGCGTACTGGCATCCCACATAACAGTTGAGGGCATATTTCCTCAGCTTCGATGGGCTGAGGGCGGTCTTGCAGTGAATCTCCGAGGTTTTCATTTCAAGAAGGATTATACCCTATGGTAGGGCCTTTTTCGCAAGAACTCTTCGGAGGTATGAAAGTGGGGGTAACTAAGGGAGGACGTGATCCGCGGGCGCCATGGTGCACGTCACAGTGTCCAATTTGTCGCCATTGTAAACGAGCCTGTAGTCATCGTAATCCGGAACATTGCTCACAGGACACTCGAAATTCTTGAGCCTGCGGATATACCCATCGTTGAAAAGAGTGTTTCGGAGGACAACGCCATTTGTCCCGCCGGTCAAGAGAATGCTGGTCTCTATCTCGTAGTAGTGCGCAGCATGCAATATCACCCTCATGTTTTCCATGCACAAGGTTGCCTGCGTTTCCGTTCGTGCTTTCATAAAAGAAGGAAGAGCAATTCCCGCAAGGAGACCGATTATCGCCACCACGATCATTATCTCTACCAGAGTGAAACCGCGAACCGATCTCCGAGGCAATCCCAGGCGTCGTTCAGTTGTAATCATGTTCGTTGACCCAATCTCTATCCCCCGGCGATCTCGAAGACTTCCGGGAGGGGTTCGTTTGTGCAAACAAATCCTCGGAAGAAGTCGTTCCCTTGCCGCGTGCCCGGAGTTTCACCGGCTAGCCGTTCTGAAGCGAGCCCCCTGTAAACGATTCCTTCGGCCTATTACGCTCCGACCTGTGGAGCAGAGAATTACACACACCAGTTCGTTTCGTTTAGCCCATGGGTGAGCATGCCCCGTGCCAAAGGGCGATCATCCCCACATCATTGCGCAACACCTTTTGCCTCAGGAGATTAACCGCTCAGGTGTTTCCTCTCGCAGTCCTTTCCTTCTCAAACCTTTTATCAAAGCTGAAAAAACAGGTCAAGATATTCTCAGTTCTGATAAGAAATCCTCCAGCAACAAGAGACAATTCTCCCATAAGCGGAGATAGTGCCCTTGCCCATGCCGATTCCTTTGCCAATCCGCCTTGAGGCACCGTGACAGCACATCTTGTTCCTGATTCGGGCGGGTCGCGTCTGGTTTGCCGTTGCAGCAGTTCAGCTCTGCCGGCCCGGACGCTTCCTGCAGCTTTTGAAGCGCTCCCAGACAGTTTTTGCTTGTGCTGTCGCCTTGACTTTTCGCATGCCTCTGTGAGATTGTTGTCTCATCGGAACCAGAAGAGAGGTAGCTTACAGTATTGACGTGGGCTTCGGCTCGAATTGGTGTGCAAGTGGGAAGAACATGACATGGCAAGCCACTGACAACTCTGATAGCACAGCCGTGGTTGAGGTGCGCTCTCTGCGCAAGGTCTTCGTGGACCCCAAGCAGGAGGAAATAAAGGCTGTGGATGGCGTGAGTTTTGAATGCTGCCGAGGCGAGATTTTCGGCATACTCGGACCCAACGGAGCGGGGAAAACAACCCTTCTCCGGCTGATTGCGACCATTCTTGCTCCGACCAGCGGTTCGGCTCGCGTTTGCGGTTACGACGCCGTCACGGAGCCCCACGAGGTCAAGAAGAGGATCGGATTCCTTTCCGGGAACACGAAGCTCTACACTCGCCTGACGCCTCTGGAGACCGTCCGATACTTCGGAAGGCTCTACGGCATGGAAGAGTCGCTGATTGATGAGCGATCACGGGAAATCTTCGACGTTCTCGGCATGGAGTCTATCAGGGATAGGCAACTGGGTAAGCTCTCCACCGGAGAGAAACAGAAAGCATCCATTGCCCGCACGCTTATCCACGATCCCCCTGTCCTCATCCTTGACGAGCCTACGGCCGGACTGGACATCCTTTCCAGCAAGGCCATTATCAGCTTCATCCGCAGCGCCCGGCAGCAGAATAAGACCATAATCCTCTCCACCCACTACATGACTGAAGCGGAGGAGATGTGCGACAGAATAGGCTTGCTCAGCGGGGGCAGATTCACAGCCGTGGATACGATAGATGAGCTCCTGGCGGCTTCAGGAACCAGTTCCCTCACGGACGCTTTCTTCCACTATTTGGGTGAGAATGGCAATTGAAGCTCCGTAACGTAAGAATCATATTCCTCAAGGAAATGCTGGAGACCCTCAGGGATAAGAGAACCCTGATGATCATGGTGCTGGGTCCCGTTCTCATCTATCCCATCCTGATCCTTGCCTTTTCACAGATGCACAGCCTCGAGGAAGCTCACCTCCAGAGGCAGACAACTACCATGCATCTCTACGAAAAGGAGAAGTGGCCCGAGCTAAAGAACGCTCTCTCCCAAGACCCCAACCTCGAGGTCGTGGAGACAACGAAGCCTCGCCTCCCGGATGATAGCGGCGTGCTCGTGGAGTTCGATAGCCGGCAGGCGAAGAAGGAAGACAGACAGATACCTCGGATAGTGCTCACATACCGTCAGACCAACGTTCGTTCCGAAAGGGGCAAGGAAAGAGTGCTGTCAGCCCTGCGGCGATACGCCAGAAAAGTCGTCGGCAGAAGAATCCATCTCAACAAAAGCGAGCAATACGTCTATCCCCTCATTATTGAAGAGAACAATCTTTCTTCTCGCTCCCAGCAACTCCAATCCGTTTTGGCGATGACCCTCCCCATGATTTTGGTCCTCATGACCATCGCGGGAGCGATGTATCCGGCGATAGACACCACCGCCGGAGAGAAAGAACGGGGGACAATTGAGACAATCCTTGCCTCCCCTGCCGGACGCGACGAGATTGTCTACGGGAAGTTCATGTCGGTTTTCGTGATCTGCATCGCTACAGGGCTCCTCAACCTTATCGCCATGAGCCTGGCGTTCGTTCACGTCCTCGGAGCCTTCTCCGAATCCATCGTGCCTTTCACCGGCGTAGTCCTGGTTCTGCTTTCCCTTGTTCCTCTGGCTGTTCTTTTCAGTGCTTTGATGATGGCTGTTTCGACTTACGCCCGCACCTTCAGGG